>JAZKYM010000069.1:0-80425 GCA_045612165.1 Vescimonas sp. | reverse complement strand
CAATTCGACCAGAAAACGCACTCTCACCAGATTCCGGTCGTGGGACACCTGCTAAAACTGTGCAATTCGCTCAAGTCATATCGATTTTGAAAGTCTGATATCTCCGGACCGCACCCTTGTGCCCCCTCTTTAGGGGGCTGGACGCCGTAAGGCGGACTGGGGGTTGTGTCGATTACCACTTTGTTCGTTGTTTCAGAGCAATGATATCCCGATACAACCCCCCGGCGCCTTGCGCCCCCCCTTTTTCACCTGCTGTTTAAGGAGAAAATTAGTCTTCCCAGCTGATCACGCCGCCAACCAGGTTGGGATCCTGATCCCAAACCCGCTGATAAGCATCGGTCATCTGAGTGTAATGGAAGCGGTGAGTGATGAGGGGGCTGATATCCAGATATAATCGCGTCATGCTGTTTACCGGTGATCTGTGTCAGGAACTGTACAAAAATGATCTGCTTACCGGAAGCTTTCCGCACTGTCTATCAAATGAGTCCGATGGATTATCGAAAGCTGCACAAGAAATAAAAAAGATTCCCCGACCAACAGGATCGGGGAATCTTTTTATTGCGACAAATTTCAGTTATAGTAATGCTTCATGTACTCGATAAATTCCTGCACCAACGGATTTTCGTTGGTCTTGAGATAAATACAGCTCAGTTCCGATACAGCATCCAACGGAATATTATAGATACCTTCCTCCTCCCGCAGATAGCCGAAGCGGGCATCGGATACGACCGTACAAGGAATCATGTGGATGCAGGCCACCACCGAACGAAAGTTAGGCATAGATAAGTAGCTTTGAGGCGAAACACCGAGAAAAGAGTTCATGCGGCGGGAAACTTCATCCCAGCTTTGGGTACTCCAATCACCGTAGGGAGTATTTATGTGGGGATGAGAAACAAACACCTTCTGCAGCTCCGGGGAGTCCGCCTGGATTCCCTCCGGAAGATCCGCCTGACCGGAAATATACAGTCGCAGATCCTCTTTGGCGATCGGTTCAATACCAAGATTGGCCTGAGGCACCATCTGGCTGCCGCACACCAGCGCCACATCCAACTTTCCATCAAAGATGTCACAGATCAGCGCATTGTTTTCCTTTTGGATGCAATGGATCTCACTGTCACTGCATTCATGGACAAAACCGGTGATGCCGCCGCTGATAGCGCCTACCGGATCGATGTACTCGGAAAGGCCAATATTGAAATACAGCGGCAGGTTTTCATATTCCTCACGAATAGACTTGATCGTGTGGTTATATAAGCCGATCCACCGGATGGCAAAGTCGTAAAACTCCTGTCCCTGTTCCGTCAGTGCCGTACTGGTTCTGCCTCGTGCAAAGAGACGCACCGTCAGTTCTTTCTCCAACTGGGAAATATGCTGGCTGACCACCTGCGGAGTAAGAAACAGCGACTTGGCGGCGGCAGCAATGTTGCCATGCTCCAGCACGGCAAGGAAGCAATCTACCTGTACCGGCGTCATTTTGCCACCCCCAATCGCTCCATCAGGAAATTCTCAAACAATACTGCATCCTTCCGCTTCTGCCGCAGCGGTCGGCACAGCACCACAGATGCGTACTGCCCCGTGGGACGGAGTATAAACTCCTTTGCACTGACGATTGCCGGCACAGACACACCCAGTGCCAGACCGCGCTGCGCCAACACATTCAGACAAACCGAACCCATATTGGGACAGATCTCAATGCGCTTCGGATGGATATCTGTGCGCTCACATTCTTTCTGTACCCGTCCCAGTACTCCCTGCTCATTAAACTCACCGGCAGAGGTTGCAAAAAACGGATAGCTGAAACAATTGTCGAAATCGTAATCAACATAGCGACTGCCCAGCAGCATGATCTGCTCACGGCCAACCACGGTAGTGTTCCACAGTACCGGCAGATATTCCGCGCTATAACCGGTGGTCAGCAGCAGATCGACTTCCTCGTTCTGCAGTGCTGTACGCATCTCCTCGGCATTGAGATCGTACGTAGCCATACGGATCTGCGGATATTCTGTTCCGAAATCACGGATGGCCTGACGAAACCAATCCGGAGCGCCCAGCCACTGAGACCAGGCGATGCGCAGCGGCGGGTCCGCCTGACGGGAACGGAAGTGCTCCATCACACCGTTGAGCAGCTGCTCACGCTCCTCAAAATAGCCCAGCATTTTTTCGCCGGCTTTCGTCAGATGCACCGCTTGGGTATTGCGGAAAAACAGTGGGTAGCCCAATTCATCCTCCAAAGAACGGATATGGCGGCTCACCGCCTGCTGTGTAATATGCAGTTCACGGGCAGAGGCGGAAAAACTTTTCGTTCGCGCCGCCGAAAGAAAGCACAAAATACTGAGTCGATTCATATTTTATCTCCATTTTTGTTGTAGGGGTACAACAAAACAGCAATATAGCTGCCTGTTTTGAGCCGTAAATACAGTTATATTTTATGTTGTTACGCCTATTTTACCGCAGAACCGCCGCAGAAATCAAGTGAAACGCAAAACTTTCTTTGCATTATGCACAAAAAAGGCATTATTTTTTATAATCTGTATAGCGTGAGCTCCCAAGATAATATGTGTTTTTCAAATCACGCGAAAGCTGGTAGGCTATGATTAGTCGTACAGCGCTTTGCCATGCGGAGGGTGAACGCATGTCAAAGCGTCCAAGACAACACACGAATTTTCAGAGAATATTTTGAAAAGGGAGGAACTCTAATGTTCAATATTTTTGCTGGCGTGAAAGATAAGCGCTTCATTAAGCGCGGCACGATCCTGCTGCTCCTGGGCGTTCTGGCCTACTATCTGTACTGTGTGACCGTCGGTGAGCAGGTCAACCTGCTGACCACCATCCTGCCCGCCGAGACCGGCTGGGAAATTCCCGCCATTACCAACATCCTGACCTACGGCTCTCTGGCTTCCGTCGTTCTGGTGTTCATCATCAACACCGTGTTCATGAAGATCGACGCCAAGAAGCTGATCGTCATCTCCATCGCTCTGTCCGCTCTGTGCTACATCTTCATGGGTCTGTCTGCTAAGATGCTGAGCTTCGGCTTCTTCTTCATCAGCTTCCTGATCCTGCGCATTATCATCGTTGTTGTTCAGCACGGTACCAACCTGATGTGCAACAACTGGTGGGGCAAGAACCGTGGTAAGGCTCTGGGTATCTGCACCATCGGTGCTCCCATCGCCAGCGCCACCTTCGTCGCCATCACCACTGCTGGCCAGGCTAAGGGTATGGGCTTCACCTCCATCTACTACGCCATCGCCATCTGCGTTGCCGTTCTGGCTGTTCTGTTCGGTCTGTTCTTCAAGAGCGCTCCCGAGCAGCTGGGTATGAATCCCGACGGCGCTGAAGTCGCTGTTGAGACGAAGGAAGAAATCGGCACCATGTCCATCGGCGAGGTCCTGAAGCGCGGCGACAGCTGGCTGGTCATCATCTCCTTCGGTATCTTCACCTTCGGTACCACCATGATCACCGCTTTCTTCGTCACCCACATGACCATGTCCGGCGTTACCCCCAACTTCTTCCTGCCCGCCCTGTCCATCGGTGCTATCGTGGGTATCCCCCTGAGCTACCTGCTGGGCGTTATCGACGATAAGTGGGGCACCCCCAAGGCTTCCGCCGTCATGGGCGTCCTGTACATCGTTGGCTTCCTGGCTATGTACCTGACCAAGGGTAACAACGTTGGCCTGATCGCCCTGGCCGCTGTTGGTTACGCTGGCATCACCGGTGCTTGCCCCAACCTGAACCCCTCCATCAACACCTACGTGTACGGCCGCAAGAACTTCCTGGCTGCTACCCGCGTTGTGATGGCCGCTCAGATGATCATCGCCGCTTTCGCTAACAGCTACATGGGTTACTTCCTGGGCAAGGGCAACAGCGGTATGGCTTACCTGCTGTTCTGCGTCGCCGTTGTCATCGCCATCGTCATGGTTCTGATCGTTGGCCGCAAGCCCGCTTACGACTCTCCCGAGGCTGTTGCCGCCCGCGCTGCCAAGGAGGCTAAGTAAAATGAGCATCATCACTGGTAAGAACGTCAAGCGACCCGCGAGACGCCAGCCGGATTATGTCCGCACCGTGGCACAGGTTGTTGCCTCTGCCAATAGTCTTGCCCCCGGCCCTGACTTTGACTGGTTCACCCCCAGTCCCGATGCAAAGGCAGCCCTCCACATTAAGGACGGCTGCTATGAGCCCGCTCTGTCCGAGCAGTCCGCACTTCTGGGCGGCTGCACGGAGGGCAACAAGGCTACCGCAGTCCGCGTTGAATCCAACAACGGTCAGGTCGGCGGCGTATTCGTACAGGGTAAGGGCGCTTTCGAGGTCGACGGCGCTTGGATCAGCCTCAGCGGCGATTGCGCCGGTATCGGCGGTCCTGCTACCGGCGCTGCTGTCTGCGACGGCGGTGAGCTGGTAATCCGCAATGCCGTTATCAATGCCTCCGGTCTTACCCACTATGCTACTGTTGCCGAGCGCGGCAGTGTGCTGAAGGTCTACGACAGCGTGCTCAGCTCCCATGGCGCACCTTTCGCCAATGGTGAGCCTCAGCCCTGCAAGCCTATGCAGACTCCCCCTCCCCCCCTGATGATTGCAGGTAACAGCCGTACGCACTGCACCATGACCAACTCCGAGAGCTATTTCTACAATAGCACCATCATTGCTGATGGTTGGGGTGCTCTGTCTACTGAGGTTGCTGAGGGTTATGTTCTGATCGAAGCTAACGACTGCACCGTGGTTACCGTTCGTCGCGGCTATGCTGCCTACGTCGATCCCGGCTGCCATGTGCGTCTGAACCGCTGCAAGATCGATTCTGCCGATATGTCCGCCATCATCGGCGGCGAAGGCGAGTACACTCAGGTGGATTGCGACGTCAAGTGCGGCGCTAACTTCCTGCTGATGCACTCCGTGTTCGGCGAGCCCGAAGAAGTCAGCGAAGTCACCATCCGCGGCGGCAAGGTCCGCTCCGTTGGCGATTCCATGCTGGTCAAGTCCCGCAACATCGAGCTGGTGCTGGAGAATACCGACATTCAGGCCGAAACCGGCGTGCTGATCCGTTCTATCCATAACGAGGACTTCCTGGCTACTCCCGTGGGCGAAGATCCCTACGGCGTCAGCGTCCTGGTGAAGGATATGACCGCTACCGGCGACATCATCCACTCCGACAACGAGCGCGAGATGTGGCTCAAGACCAGCGCTGCCACCATCAACGGTGCTATCGTGGGCGCTCATCTGGAAATGGATGCCGCCAGCCGCTGGTATGCTACCGGCAACAGCGAAGTGACGCTGATGGGCAACGTGGATATCGCACAGATCGATGCCCCCGCAGGTGTCACCATCTGTGTCCACGCCGGCGATAAGGGTACGTTTGCACTGGCCTCCGGCGGTACGTTGGAACTGGTGGACTAAATTAAACCTGGAGGAAAAATACGATGAAAGCTGCAGTCTTTTACGGCATCGGTGATCTTCGCGTTGAAGAGCGTCCTATGCCCAAGGCAGGCCCCGGTCAGATGGTCGTGAAAATCGACTACTGCGGCGTCTGCGGTACTGACGTGGAAGCCTATCATCATGGTATCGTCAAGCCCGTGATCGTTCTGGGTCACGAGAATGTCGGCACCGTGTATGAAGTCGGCGAAGGCGTCACCAACTACAAGGTGGGCGATAAGATCCTGTGCGGTCCTCCCTCCTATTGCGCTGAGGGTTGCTCCGCCTGCAAGAGCGGCAGACCCCAGATCTGCACCTACGGCTTTACCCGCACCAACGGTATCGGCGGCCCCGACGGCGGCTTTGCTGAGTACATGCTGATTGGTGATGTGGATCACACCATGCTCTTCCCCGTCCCCGAAGGCGTTGATGAGAAGGACGCCGTGCTGTTTGACGTGATCTGTGTCTCTCTGCACGCACTGCGCCGTTCCAACTTCAAGTTCGGTGATACCGTGGCTGTCTCCGGTACCGGCCCCATCGGCCTGGCTGCCATCCAGATTGCCAAGGCTGCCGGTGCTCGCCGCGTGGTCGCTATCGGTACCAGTGACGGTAAGGAGTCCATCTGCAAGGCTTACGGCGCCGATTCTTACATCAACGCCAAGACTTGCGAGAATCTGGCAGCCGCTGTTCGCGAGGCTCTCGGTAACCCCGACGGTGCTGACGTGACTCTGGAGTGTGCCGGCAATCAGCCCAGCCTCCTCAACTGCGTGTTCCAGATCGCCAAGAATGGCTCTCAGGTTCTGCTGGTGGGTATCGTTGGTCCTCCTCTGGATCAGCTATCTCTGGCTCCCGTTATCCCCCGCGAGATCGACCTGATCTCCAGCTTCGTTTACACTCCCGAAGAGGTCAATATGTATCTTGATATGCTGGCTTCCGGCAAGATCAAGTTCCCTGGCATGGTCACCGATGTCATCGCTCTGGATGACGTTGTGGAGCAGGGTGTGGACCGCAAGGACCGCAATGGCCAGCTGAAGATTCTGCTGGATCCCTCCAAGTAATGCAGGAAAATACTGATTTATCTTCTCTTTAAACTAAAAAGAACCACGGTGTTCCGAAGAACGCCGTGGTTCTTTTTTTTATGTCTCAAAAAAGATTCCCTTTGCCAAATGGCAAAGGGAATCCAATACACTAACGAAACATTAGTCGAGATAGTTGACCTCAATCTTCTGCTGCTCCCCACGCTGCACAGCAGGTGCAGCTGCATGGCCGATGGCAGCGGCAGCAATGGGCACAAAGCCCTCGGGCAAATCCAGCATCTCCACAAGCTCCGGCTTCGTCTTCAGCGCAGCGATAGCGCCCATCAAGTAAACGCTGCCCAGACCAAGATCAGTAGCCGTCAGCAGCATATTCTCAATGATAGCAGCAGCATTCTGGAACTCAATCGTGGGAGGCATACCGGGCTTGGCACTTACCAGCACCATCACAGGAACACCGTACAGAGGATCACCGTCGCGCTTCATAAACTCCTTGGTAGCAGCGCTCAGACCGGCCAGAAATTCCTTGTTACGGATAACAGTCAGATGAACGCTCTGATATGCGCCCATACCCACAGGAGCCGCATTGGCTGCAGCCAAAACTGCATTCAGCTGAGCGTCAGTGACGGGAGCATCGGTGTAGCTGCGGCAGGAGCAACGGGTAAAAATAGCCTGATAAAGTTCCATAATATTCTCCTCACTTACAATACTTTGCGTTTTTTATTCTCTTCTCCGACACGCCGTGCCGGTCTTGCTTTATGCCATTGACAATTTCCTTAATAATGTAATTATAGCAGAGTGCTGTTTGAATAGCAAATCAAACTCTTTCACGCAATGGCGGCTTCGGCTGCTAAACAAAACAACGGCCACCGAATTATGCCGACAGCCGTTGTTTGTATGTAGAATTAGCTTAGAACAGTTCCTTGCTCATGCGGTCGATTTCGGCGTTAACGGTATCATAAACACCAAAAGCGGTGAAGGGCATACCGGCAGTCAGGCAGGGAATGAAGCCATTCTTGCTGCCCTTGCGGCAGGCGCGCTCAACCTCGGCGCGAACCAGCTCGGGAGTCCAGCCGGGAACGTCCAGCAGACGGGTCTCGATTTCGCCCATGAAGGTAATCTTATCACCGTACTTCTCGATCAGAGTAGGCAGATCGTTGGCGGGGATAACGCCCTGCCAGATGTCGATGCCCATCTCGATCATGTAGGGAACCAGATTGGCGGAATAACCGTCGTTGTGGTGGACGATCAGGATGCCGTTCTCCTTGTAGAAGCCATAGATCTTCTTATAAGCGGGAACGATAAACTCCTCGAACATCGCGGGAGACATGAAGGAGTTCTCGGTTGCGCCCCAGTCATCGTGGTGCAGAACAGCCTCGATGCCGCAGCGCTCGATCATGACCTTAGCGAAGTCCAGCTCGCACTCCACCAGGAAGTCGATCAGTTCCTGCAGCTCTTCGGGTTCTTCATAGAAGTTGGCCATAGCGTCTTCCATACCCATCAGAGCATGCAGACGCTCAAAGATACCCTGCGTCTGAACAGCGCAGACATACTGGTTATCACGGTCAGCCTGAGCGGCGATACCGTTCAGCATGCCCCAGTAACCGGGATCCTCGGGAATGTAGGGCTTGTGCAGGATCTCACGCCACTTGGTGATGTCCTTGAGCACACGGTGCTCATCATCGTGCTTGGGATAAGCGCCCATCTGGCCTGCGGGCAGGGTCCAGGTCACGCCGAACTGGTCAACACCGTCAGGAGAGCCGGGAATGATGGGGTAGTTGCCCATATAGTAAGTATCGGGCACCAGCAGGTGCAGGAACTCATACTGCTTAACAAAACGATCGGGCTTACCATCGCGCTTCATTACTTCGCGCAGGTTTTCTTTTCCGGTCAGCATCGGTATATACCTCCAAAAGCTAAATATTGCAAGACGTATTTTGTCTTCCAAAAGAAAACAAATCTCCTAAATATAGTATAATAATTGTGCTTGTTCGTCAACCCTTTTTGGAAAAAGGAAGACGTTTCCGTTCCGGTTACAGACCCAACAACGCCGTGCTCACAGCGCCATACCGGGAGGCAGCATGAGCCACGTATTGACCGTGCCCACATCCTCAAAACCGAGGCTCTCATAGAGCGGCTGCCCCATAGGAGATGCCTGTAGAGTAGCATAAGCGCAGCCCTTCTCCTTGGCAATAGCAAAGGCGCGCTGCAGCAGCGCAGTTGCCAGACCACGGCCGCGATAAGCCTCCAGCGTCGCCACTTCGTGGATACCGGCGTTTCCGTTCTTGCAGTAGAGCAGCATACCGGCAACGATCTTGCCGTCCTCGCGGTACATCAGGAAATCGCACGCGGGGCAATCACCGATCAACAGCATACCTGCCTCTTCTGTGGGCTTGCCAAACGCCTCAGCAATCACCGCAGACCACTGAGAGATCATCTCTTTCGGCACACGCTCAATCGTGACCGAGCCTTCCATGGGCACATAATCTTCCAGCGACTTGAACATCACCGTCTGGGCCGGAATCGGATTGACATAGCCGGCCTGCTTCAAAAGCGGCGCAATCTCCTTGCGCTTATAGTCCACACTGAGATAGCTGATGGCCATAGGCATCTCACCGGTCGGGATACCGGCAGCCACGCCACTGATACAAGCCTCCAGTTCTTCCTTGGCGCCGCTCAGCAGATGTACGCGGTTGTACCACATGGTCTCCGGAACAAAGTAAGCCTCGTACTGCGCCGTCTTCTTACTGCCCTTGGAAAAACCGGCCAACAGCTCACAGGAGTCCAATAGACTCCGGACCGCGAGATAGGCCTTCTCCTGCGTTGTGTAATCCATAATTGCCTCCACAAATAGAAAGTTTGTATTATTGTAGCACTTTTTCCCCTATGATTCAACAAATACTTGGCGCAAGACCGCCAAGTGTCAGTCTCGCGCCAAGTGTTACTTTATACGCAATGTTGCCGTTGTTATGTAAGAAAAATCAATAGCAGCCGTACTTCTCCACGGTTTCATACCACGCCGCCAGATTCTCCCTCTTACAATTGTCGATGGAAATGTCGTTGGACATGATATAACCGCCGCCGGGAGCGCAGCTATCCAGCAGGCGACGGGTCTCGGCCACCACCTGCTCCTTCGTGCCGTGCATCAGCGTAGCAGTGCTCATATTACCGCCTACGCAGGCAATGCCTTCCAGCTCGCGCTTGGCTCTGGCCATATCCTGCTTTTCAAAGAAATACGCAATTTTACCCTTGGGCACATCCTTCAGACAGTTCAGACGCGTATAGTAATTGCCCTCGCAGAACACAAAGGGCGTCAGGTCGGCCGCGATCAGCGCGCACAGCAGCTTTTTCAGCGACGGCCAGTAATACTTCTCGTAGTCGGACGGCGACATAAACTCGTCCACGCCCGCGTGCAGCGGCACGAACACCGTGTCAGCGTGGGAGATTTTCGCCAGCGTAATGGCATCGGCGATCACCACATCGGTAAACCGGTCTACCGCCTGTGCCAGCAGCTCGGGATCGGTCTTCAGATCCATCACCGTGTTGAGCAGACCTCGGATATTGTCTGCAAAGACATCAAAGGGTGCGCAGGCCACCGTGCTGCCCCAGACGGGGAAGCCCTTCTTCATCAGGTGCATACTGACAGCCACCGTGGAGCCGATATACGCCTGCGTTGCCTTGCCGGCCGCCAGCATAGCCTCCAGTGCAGCCGTCAGCGGCGGTACAGCCAGCGTGGCAAAGCCCATTACCGAGGGGCCGCACAGATTGTAGGGATTCAGCAGCTTCAAGCCGCCCAGCGCCTCGTATTTCTCCGCCAGCACGCGGTGCATCAAAAAGGCGGAGGGATCCTTCAAGAAGGCATCGTACTCATCATCTTCCATAAAGGTATGATCCGCCACCTGATAGGTGAAATTGTCGCCAAAAGCAGGCGTTTTCCCCGCATAGTTGATATTGATGGGCTTGAGGATATCCATCGTGTTCTTGGGAAAGAAGTCCGGCACATAAAAATAGTCCGGCTTCATGTCTTCCAGCAACCGGTCCAGTGCAGGGATGATCGTGGTCTGGTCGGTCATTGCCTCTTTGATAGACGCACCGTATTCCAGCGCCACCAGATTACCCATCGTGGGAACAAACGGTACGCGGTCCGGCGTACCCAGCGCAACCGTGGTTTTTACGCGGTTCATACGCTCAAGAAAAATATTGTTCTGATCCATCATAGGTCCCTCCCCTTTCATTATGTTCATAGTATAAAAGTATCTGCCTGTTTTGTCAAACGAATACGGCGTCAGCACAGCCAGTTGATATGCGCTGCGCTTTTTCCCATCTTTTGCTCTCCCACTCTTTCGTGTGCTTGAAAAATTCTTCCGTAAGTGGTATATTAAAAGTCTATATTATGGTGGATCTGTGGGAGTTTCTGCTGCTATGGTGTTCTTTTGGATCGTTCTCTACGGACTTGTCTTTCATCTTTCTTCATGGCCCATACCGCCCCGGATCGTGTCCCTTTGCTTTGCTGCATTTGATGCGGCGCTTCTTTGGTGGTGCTGCATAGAGAAACGGCGTAAGCCCCTCGGCATGACGGTACCCGTCCTGCGCGGCAAGGATCTGGGATATTTGTTACCGCTTCTGTCGCTCCCCCTCTGGCAACTCTTTTTGTTCCGTTCCCCGGCATCCAATCTCCTCCCACTGCTCACCGCCGTTTTGGCAGAAGAATTGCTGTTCCGCGGCTTTTTGCTGCAGTATCTCTGCCGGAAATCCGTAAAGCTGAGCCTATTTGGCACAGCTGCCCTGTTTGCTTTGCTGCACGGCTTGAACTATTGGGGCAGCTATGAACCTGTATACGTCGCGTTACAGGTTGTGACGGCCTTCTCCGCCGGTCTTTTCTGGGCTTTGCTGCGACTGCACAGCGGCAGCCTGCTCCCCTGTTTACTGGCACATTTCCTCATCAATCTCACAGCAGTTCCTGACGCAATCACCATTCCCCCGTTCTCCCCCGGTCTGCTTATTTGCTGCTTGCTGATGCTCTGCTGCTGCATCCCCCTATATCATCGCATCATTCACGGAGGCACTTATGAAACTATACATTGATCCCGGCACGGGCAGCATGCTCTTCACCATTCTGTTGGGCATCATTGGCGCTGCTTTTTATTCGGCAAGAATGCTGTTCCTGCGCCTGCGGCAAAGAGCAGGCGGCGGCAAGGCGGTTGTCAATTCCGACCGCATCCCCCTTGTGATTTTCTCCGACCACAAGCGCTATTGGAATATTTTTGAGCCCATCTGCCGCGAGCTGGATCGCCGCGGTGTGGATGTGGTGTATCTGACTGCTTCGGAAGATGACCCGGCACTTTCCTGCCCGTATCCCCATGTGAAGGCGGAGTTCGCAGGCTCTGACAACAAAACCTTCACCCGGTTGAACTTCCTGAAAGCCACCATCGTCCTCTCCACTACCCCCGGATTGGATGTCTATCAGTGGAAGCGCTCACGGGATGTCCTCTACTATGTGCACATCCCCCATGCCGCCAGCGAGATCACCATGTACCGCATGTTTGGTATCGATTACTATGACGCCATCCTTCTGTCGGGTGACTACCAGCTGCAGGATATCCGTGATCTGGAAGCGCTGCGCCAGCTTCCTGCCAAGGATCTGGTCAAAATCGGCATCCCCTACATGGACGAAATGGCAGCCCGTCTGCAATCTGCACCGGCTGTACCGCCCCACGAGCGCACGGTTTTGCTGGCTCCCTCCTGGGGTCCCAGCGCCATCTTCAGCGTCTACGGCGGCAAGATCATCGAAAAGCTGCTGCAAACCGGATATCACGTAATTGTCCGTCCTCATCCCCAGTCCTTTACTTCGGAAAAAGCGCTGATGGATCAGCTGATGTCGCAGTATCCCAACTCCGCACAGTTGGAGTGGAACCGCGACAACGACAACTTTGATGTTCTCAATCGCTCCGATATCCTCATTTCGGACTTCTCCGGCGTCATATTCGACTTCTCTCTGGTGTACGATAAGCCCGTCATCTATACCGATCCTCGAATTGATGTAAGCGTCTACGATGCCTGGTGGCTGGACCGTCCTCTTTGGACCATGTCTGCGCTTCCCAGACTGGGTGAAGAGCTCAACGAATCCAACATGGATTCCCTGAAAGACCTGATCGATGCCTGTCTGAGCGATCCTCGCTACGCCGAAGGACGGCAGCAAGTCAAAGAAGAAACTTGGGCGAACTGCGGCGGTGGCGCCGTTGCAGCAGTTGAGTATCTGCTGGGCAAGCTCAACGAACTTTCCTGTTAACGGAGGAAGTTATCATGTCCTTATGGAATATCATCGAGACCATTTTCATTGCTCCGCTGAAGCTGGTCTTTGAATACATTTTCTATTTCGCACATGCCGTGGTAGGCAATCCTGGACTCGCCATCATCGCGCTGAGTCTTGCGATGAACGTCCTGGTCTTGCCCCTCTACCGTCGGGCCGACATGATGCAGGAGGCAGCCCGCGACGTAGAGAACAAGTTGTCGCGCGGTGTCAACCATATCAAAAAAGCCTTCTCCGGCGACGAGCGGATGATGATTCTGCAAACGTATTACCGGCAGAATCATTATAAGCCCACCGATGCGTTGAAAGGCTCTGTGTCTTTGCTGCTGGAAGTGCCGTTTTTCATGGCGGCGTATCAGTTCCTATCCACGCTGAACATTCTGGAAAACAGTTCCTTTGGCCCTATCAAGGATTTGGGCATGCCTGACGGCTTGATCGTCATCGGCAGCATCACCATCAACGCTCTGCCGATACTGATGACGCTGATCAACGTGATCTCCAGCGCCATTTATTTGAAAGGTTTTCCGCTGAAAACAAAGATTCAGCTTTACGGCATGGCGATCTTCTTTCTGGTGTTCCTCTACACCTCCCCTGCCGGTCTGGTGTTCTACTGGACACTCAACAACCTTTTCTCCCTGTGCAAAACCATTTTCTATCAACTGAAAAATCCTCGCCGCGCGGCCATGGGCCTGCTGCTGGCCGTCGGTTCGCTGGTCAGCATTTACGGTCTTTTCTTCTATGATGCCGTCTCACTCAAACGAAAGTTATTCGTTCTGGCTGTCGGCTTTGCCGCGCTGCTGATCCCCATTGTTGCCGCTGTGCTGGCAAAGCTCCCCAAGCGCAAGCAGATGCCGCAGCCTAATCGCAAGCTGTTCCTTTTGGCCGGTGTATTTCTGAGTGTTCTGATCGGCCTGCTGATCCCCTCCGCCGTGATTGCCGCATCTCCGCAGGAGTTTGTGGAAACCACCAACTTCTATCATCCTCTGCTTTACGTTCTGCACAGCTTCTGCATGGCAGTGGGCACGTTCCTCGTCTGGCTGCAGATTTTCTACTGGCTGGCCAGCGATACCGGCAAAGTCATTTTTGAGAAGATCCTTTGGATCCTGTGCGGCGCCATGTTGGTCACCTATTTGTTCTTCGGTACCAATTTGGGTGTCCTCTCGCCCACGCTGAAATACGAAAACGGGCTTACCTTCTCCATCATGGAGCAGATGGTCAATCTGGCGGTTCTGGCCGCCGTTGCTGCGGCGCTGCTGTTTGTGTTGTGGAAATGGCGCAAGGCCGCGGTGAGTGCGCTGCTTTTGGTCAGCCTTGTCATCGTGGGCATGTCCTCTGTCAACATGATGGCGGTCCAAAAGTCGGTTCAACGTTTCAGCGGCGAGGACAGCTCTGCCGTTGACAGCAGCGACATCCACTTTACGCTCAGCCAGAGCGGCACCAATGTTGTGGTCATCATGCTGGACCGCGCAATGGGCGAGTTTATCCCCTATATCATGCAGGAAAAGCCGGAGCTTCGAGAGCAGTTTGACGGCTTCACCTACTATGACAATACCATTTCCTTTGGTGGCAACACAAACTTTGCCCTGCCTGCTCTCTTGGGTGGGTATGAATATACACCGGTGGAATTGAATCGGCGCAACGATCAGCTGCTGGTTGAAAAGCATAACGAGGCTTTGAAACTGCTCCCCACCCTCTTCAGCGATGCAGGCTATGATGTCACCGTATTCGATCCGGCCTATGCCAACTACGAGTGGATCCCCGATTTGTCCATTTACGAGGATATGCCCAATGTCAATGCCTATATCACCGAGGGAAAATTCACGCCCCAGCAGGATCAGGCAGAGAAAGTGCTCGTAACGTCTCGCAACTTCTTCTGCTTCAGCCTGATGAAAACTCTGCCGCTTCCCTTGCAGAATGTAGTATACGGTTACGGAAACTATAACCAGTTGGGCAGCCGCATGCTGCAGACGGCAACCAGCCTCTCTGTTGCCCACGGTAACAACGCTGAATTTTTGGATGCGTACTACGTACTGGAAAACATGCAGGAAATGACCGACATCTCTTCCGGCGAAAACGACACGTTCCTCTTGATGTTCAACAATACCACCCATGAACCCTCCCTGCTGCAGGCACCGGACTACGTACCGTCCGACTCGGTCAACAACATCGAATACGATGCAGCACACGCCTCTCGGTTCGAGACGGACAGCGGCAGTATCAGCTTAGAGTCTGTGGCGGCTCTGGGGCACTATCACGTCAACATGGCGGCTCTGACGCAGTTGGGCAACTGGTTTGACTATCTGCGCGAAAACGGTGTCTATGACAACACCAAAATCATTCTGGTAGCAGACCACGGTAGCCGCCTTCTGAATCTGAACCCAGACCTCGCCCAAAACGGTGTCGATCCGGGTTGGTTCTTCCCACTCTTGATGGTAAAGGATGTCGGCGCAGCCGGTTTCACCACCTCCAGCGAATTTATGACCAACGCCGATGTGCCGTCTCTGGCGCTGGAAGGTCTTCTGGATCATGCTGTAAATCCCTTTACTGGCAAGACGATTTCTTCGGATGAGAAAAACGCTCATCAGCAGTTCATCATCCTCTCCGAGCAGTGGCAAATAGAGGTCAATAACGGCACGGCGTTCCTTCCGGCGCAATGGGCCAGTGTGGAAGACAACTGGCGCGATCCCGATAACTGGAATATCTATCATGAATCCATCGTGCTGGATCGCCACCAGATGCCTGAAGGTTGATTGGATAGTAAGCATATAATAAAGGCCAGTCCCCATTATTGGGGACTGGCCTTTGTGCGTTCTCTTGTTTTTACAGTATTCGCTGTTGCCACCGGATCCCAAATACAGCTTCTTATAACTACAGTTACGGTAATCTAACAATCATGTTTGTTTGCGTTTTAGCTCTTGGATGATTTCATTTTACTGTAACCCAATACTGACCAGAAATCGATTCATTCGACCCGCATCCGATTTGTCGACGTTACGATTGATTTCCAGTTCCCGTTTAGCCATTCTTGCCACATCCGGTTTTAGGAGCATAAACCAGCGCCTAATCTGCATAATCGGCATTAGCCAACGATATTTTTCAAGAACCGGATAATAACGAGTCAATTTTTCAAATGGAATAAACATTCTGGAAATAATATATCCAATACGTCCTCCTCGGTTCTTTTGTTGAAGTGTAACACGATTCTCAATGGATCCATAAATGCCACCGCGAAACAGGAAGTCCTGCATCTGAAGTAGTATTTCATCTGGGTCTTTTCCATCAAACCACACTTCACATAATGTTCGGGATAAATTAGCAAATTTCAATAATCCACCCTGCCGCAACAATGTATCACGCGCAGATAGATCCGCGTCCTTCATATGATCTAATATCCAAAGATCAACATAAGGACGAATCCCGCAACCACCGCTCTCAAAATGTTTTGCCATGTGTGCAATATGGTAAAAATAGAAGTAAGCATCCGTCATCTCATACCAATATTCACTATTTTCGCGTACAGTAACATTGTCCCAAACAGAACGCAAAACATCAATGGCATTTTGGGCTCGTCCTTCTTCTACCAAATCAAAATGAACTTCCACATGAATTCCAGTCTGAGTAACCAAGGATACATCGTGGGTAGCACGTTCTTTTTCTACATAGTTATGATTGCTTACCAAATAGGAAATCGCATATTCTAAATCTTCACGATGCACAAGAACATCAATATCACAACTTGTACGCATCCACGGTTCTTGATAATGCTTTCGGATCACGGAACCTTTTAGTGGGAGAAACGGGATTTGCGCTTGTTCAAGCGCTGCACAAAGGTTTTCATATTCGAACCTTATTTGCTCATAACGGTAAACCGCATTAAAAATGCATCCCTCAATGTCGTTTTGATCTTGTGGGATTAGCTCATTTTGTTTTAATCCGCAAGCTAAAAGGTGCTCCACGTCATGCCTAGACGATATTTCCAGCAAATCCCGAAGCGAATCAGGCGAGTAATTATTCTGTTCTTCCTTTGTAAGTTTCGTTCCACAGATCGCAGAACGTATCAAAGCGAAAAGTATTTGAATTGTTCTTTGATCCATAATGAAATGTTCCTTAATCTCGTCTGAATATGTCTCTCGTATATAATTTATCTGCTACATCATCGAGGCAAGCATCATATCTGTTTGCGATTATCGCATTACAAACTTCCTTAAACTTCACAAGATCGTTTACAATCTCGCTACCAAAGAAAGTTTCGCCATCTGCAAGAGTAGGCTCATAGATAACAACCTTCGCCCCCTTTGCTTTAATACGCTTCATAACGCCTTGAATGGATGACTGCCGGAAGTTGTCCGACCCCACTTTCATGGTGAGACGATACACACCGATTACAGGGGGAATTTCTTTCGCTTTGCTATATTCATTGTCCTCTTCATAACCGTAGTATCCAGCCATACGTAGAACTTGATCCGCGATATAATCCTTGCGGGTTCTATTGGATTCCACGATAGCAGTCATCATATTCTGCGGAACATCCTCATAATTGGCAAGAAGCTGCTTGGTATCTTTGGGCAGACAGTATCCACCATAACCAAACGAGGGATTATTATAATGCGTACCTATTCTCGGATCGAGGCACACGCCGTTTATGATCTGTTGGGTATCAAGGCCTTTTATTTCAGCATAGGTATCGAGCTCGTTAAAGTAAGATACACGGAGCGCAAGATATGTATTGGCAAACAGCTTGACCGCTTCCGCTTCTGTGTGTCCCATAATGAGCGTATCAATATTTTCTTTGAGAGCACCTTCTTGCAGAAGTTTTGCAAATGTATTCGCCGCTTTTACAAGACGAGCGTTTTTCAGATCCGTTCCTACAATGATTCTGCTTGGATAGAGATTATCATAAAGAGCCTTGGATTCACGAAGAAACTCCGGACTAAAAATAATATTGTCACAGTGGTATTTCTCCCTCACCATTTCGGTGAAACCTACAGGGATTGTGGACTTGATCACCATAATGGCCTTGGGGTTATTTTTCAGCGCAAGCTGAATAACCGTCTCTACGGCGGACGTATCGAAGAAATTTTTCTGACTGTCATAGTTTGTAGGAGCTGCAATCACCACAAAATCTGCATCCTTGTATGCTTTCTCCGCATCAAGGGTAGCTGTCAGATCAAGTTCTTTTTCTGCGAGATACTTTTCGATGTATTCATCCTTTATAGGTGACTTTTTCTTGTTGATCATTTCCACCTTTTCAGGAATAACATCAACCGCGGTTACTTTATTATGTTGTGCCAACAGCACCGATATTGATAATCCGACGTATCCGGTTCCTGCAACTGCTATTCTCATTTGCATTAACTCCCCTCTCAATTTGGCATTTCAATTATGCACGTTCTGCTCCTACAAGTACTTCTCCACGGCAACTTTAAATACACCAACCTTTATTTATTTTGATAAAATTCATGATACCATTCCGCAAATCTACGAAGCCCATCGCGAAGTGCGGTTGCTGGTTTGAATCCGAAATCTCTTTCCAATTCAGAGGTATCAGCATATGTAATAGGAACATCTCCGGGCTGCATTGGAACAAGCTTTTTGTGCGCTTCAAAGTCGTAATCTTTAGGGAGAACTTCTGCTCTGACAAGTTCTTCCTGTAGGATAGTTACAAAGTCAAGCAAATTTACAGGGCTATTGTTTCCAATATTGTAAATAGCATACGGAGGCAAAGGAAGTCCATCTTCCCCGATTTTCTTTTTCGGTGCACGATACATAACTCGCTTTACACCTTCCACAATATCATCTACATAGGTAAAGTCTCTCTCACAATTACCATAGTTAAAGATTTCAATTGCTTCGCCTTTAATCAGCTTATTGGTAAACCCAAAATATGCCATGTCCGGGCGTCCTGCAGGACCATAAACCGTGAAAAAACGCAACCCAGTAGTCGGAATGTTGTAAAGTTTTGAGTAAGCATGAGCCATCAGTTCGTTGCTCTTTTTTGTCGCTGCATAAAGAGAAACCGGGTTATCTGCCTTGTCATCAGTTGAATATGGAATCTTTTTGTTGGTGCCGTATACAGAGGAAGATGATGCGTAGACCAAATGTTCCACCGGATAATCTGTACTCATTGTTGCACGGCAGGCTTCGAGAATGTTATAGAAGCCTAAAATATTACTTTCGATGTAGACATCTGGATTGGTAATTGAATAACGCACACCAGCCTGTGCCGCAAGGTTGACAACTATTGAAAAATGATGTTTTTCAAACAATCTGTCTACTAACAATCGGTCAGCAATATTCCCTTTTAAGAATTCCCATGTGCAGTTAGTATGCTTTACAGCACAATCTTCAATTTCCCGAAGACGGTGCTCTTTGATGGAAACATCGTAATAGTCGTTCATACTGTCAAGGCCAACAATATGAATATTGTCGCAGGTACGCAGCAGTTCCACCGCAAGATTAGCTCCCACAAAGCCGGCCGCTCCGGTCAATAATATTGTTTTACGGTTAAGTCTCAGATCATTTATGAACATACTAAACACATCTCCATCATGTTACTTACTCACGAGCGCTTCCTGCAAAATTTTTATATATTTTGATGCGCCTTTTTTATTTAAATGACAGTGATCATCAAAGTAGTCATCTCGGTGCAGACAATCAAAATGATCAATAATTTCGAATTTACCTGTTCCAAGAGACAGCATAAAGATTTTCTTCATTACTTTAATCTCTCTTCTGTGAAAGACTCGAAATACGGGATTAAATGGCATAATTAGAACTGTAATTTTTGCATTGGGAGAGACTTTTTCTAATAATACCAGAAGTTCCTGCCACAGCTTTTGATTTTCATCAATGGTACTATGGTATATTGCTTGCCATACCTTGTCTTTCTTTGTTGCAATTCGCCATTTCTTTAGTACAAGTTTGGCACTTTTTCGTATCAAATTATTTTTGACAGCAGAAATTGGTGAAATATTTTCTGGTCGGAAATATTTTTTAAATCTCTTAAACTCCGTTATTTTATTCTTATCGATAGCACATTCGCCAAAGTGATGGTAGTCATCTATCAGTTCAAAATAGTTTAATTTGGTATATACAAAGGCTCCGAACTTAGACAAATCATAATTAAATATATAATATGGAAATTCCAATATTATGCGCTTCATGTTTTTAAGTTTATTAGGATATAGTTCAGAAAGATATGATAGATATTTTAAATGGCAAAACATGTCCATGCTTGGAGCTGCGCAGTTACAGTATACTTGATCGCGCAATTTTTCTGGCTTAATTGCACATTGGGCATGGGACATTCCAATAATAAGACCTGTATACGGTAACTCTTTTGTCATACTTTCTACAGGATTTTCCAATGACGACTTCCTAAAACATGAATAATTTATAATTTCAATATCACAATTCACCATTGATGTGCTTTTTAAAATTTCTTCCTGTGAATTATCTGCTGCAATAAATACCGCATCGCTTTTAGAGAAAATATCCGGGAGAGGCTCTTTGCTTAAATCTAAAGTAACTATCTCAAAATCTTCAAAAGCTAATCGTCGTTTTATCTCCTGAGATTGAATTTCATTTCCACAGATAATTATTTTCTCCATTATCTTATAGCCTTTCTAACCTTCTCATAAATACTAGCTGTAAGCTCATTTTCTCCTATCCATTTACGAATAGGAGGGATCATCAAAGCAACTGCTACATAAATAAATACGCAAAAGAAGGCCGTTACAATATCCCCCAAAATACCTTCATTAAATTCCCGAAGAATAATGGAAAATGCAAGCATTGTCATCGTTGGTACAGCAATTACTGCGATGCTTCCCATCATTACCCCTACATTTACGCCAAAAACTATCTTGAGAATGCAAAAATGAAGAACTGCAAATACAAGGACCAAAACACACGTTGTAATCCATAAGCAGGCAAAACTCATCGTAGATGAAAGATAGGTAGCCGGTGTTAATATAACCAAGTATATAAGCTGCGCCGTCATAGATATCCGCGGCTTTCCTTTGGCCCGATAATACTCACTGGAAAATGAGTTTGTAATGATTGCAATGGAGCAAACCAACGCATACACTCCTACAAAGTCCGCACACTCAATCCATTGACTGCCCAAAAGAATACTTGTAACCAAATTACGGTACAAATACATGCCAACTCCGAGAGGAATTACAGCTAACCCGACAATTCTTTGATAATCCAAAAAGATCTTTTCGAATTTGGCATCATCGTTCTGTACACGTGACAATGCAGAAAATAGTACCGAAACTGTAGCGGAAGAAATAATTCCTATTATACCCGTGACAGTCGCCATTGTTGTTCGGAAAAGGCCAACTGCGTCGATCCCCAGCGTTCTCGTTACAAGAAACGTTGCCATATTTGCAGTAAGCCATATCGTAATAGATTCCAGCAAAGTCCAAACACAAAACGATAACATGTTACGAAGTCTGCCGAAGGAATATTCCAGTTTGGGCTGCCAACCACCTTTTAGCAGAACCAAAGATTGAACCACGTTTCTAATAATTGTTCCCAAAATCAGAGCCCAGTGATTCTTTAAAATGAACGCCAGTGGTACCGTGATCATCAACGGAATAAGCGAAGTCGTCAAGCGCACCCTAAACAGCTTTTTAAAATCAAGTCTTCTTTTGCAAATCGCAATTTGAATACTTGATAATGCAAAAATTGGTAACGAAACACTTGCAACAACAATCTCTCTCCCTAAACTGTCCGAATTGTTAACCAGCATACTTAAAGGAGCTCTAAGTATACAAATTAAAAGCCACAATAAAAAGGAAAGCAAAAAGTTGCTCCAAAATGCAACGTTTGCACTTTGCTCAAATTCTATGTCATCGGAAAATTCGTGCTGTATCAGATACTTTTGAAAACCCGCGTCCTGAAATACCTCCGCAAATGTAATTATAATATTAACTGTTGCAACAATTCCAAACGCAGATGGCGTTAAAGCTCTCGCCAAAATCATATTCACAATAGGCGATATCAGTTTACTTGCAACCTCTGACATGGTAGACCATTTTGTTGCAGTCGCCATTCTTTTTTCTAAAGCATCCATACTACACCATATATTGATTGTATTTTTCAAGGTCAATCCAAGAGCCGATCTTCTCATCCATTTCTCTGGAATTTACTCGAACAAAACCGCCCGCACTGTAAAATGTCATTTCCCCAAACACAATGCGGCCATCAATGTTATATAAATCCACTCGCACATGCGGAAAAGGTTTGCATAGATCGGCAGCAATTTTTACCATACGCTCAAAATTCTTTGGAATCGGAATATCCTTGGCCTCGATGACCGCACTTTTTTTGAAAAGATGATCGATAGAGTTCCACTCCATATCAAATTTATGATTTTTTACGTTATGTTTAAATTCACCGTAGGAAACCATAAAATATTTCGGTTCTCCACCAAAGCAGTAAAACTTATAGTCGGTCAAATCTCCTTTTTCAGCTTCCTGCAAATATTCGCTACAAATTATCTTAGGAACAATATTTTTATAGCAATTCTCTCGCAGCAGCTTATAGTGCTTGCGTTTCAATAAGTACTTATATTCTTCTTTGATTAACTTAAGTTTAGCGATATCCTTTTTCTCCACGACATAATTGTGACCTTGTGTATGAGAACATTGAATGAAAAATTTATCTGGCAACCTCGACATATCAATCTCGTCGGGAGATACACAAATCTGATAGGTCTCTTTCAAAATATCTCCATATCCACACAATTCCACATATTGAGAAACGGTGTGCTTATCCGCACATACAGTTTGAAGTGTATTAGAGTAGTGCTCTTTTAAATAAAGCAATTTTTCTGAGAAAGTTTTGGGCTGCTTTGTATCAGGGTATCGTCCAAAGCGGCGTTTAAATTCTTTTCGATTAAATTTCGCATCGCTTTGCAACGCATACATAATATTGTATTGGGCATTTTTTAACCATACACGCTGAGCGCTATTCATAGTATTCTCCCTTAACAATTTCCTTAATCTTTTCAACAATACCTAATCCTTCATTATGGTGAATTATTTCTTTCGCCCGAATCTTTATGTGTTCTCCCGCCGCATCAACAACAAAGCTGTTTATAAAGTCATCAAACATGCAAAGATCATTCTCATCATTTCCAAATACAACGACATCGTTTTCCGGAATATTGTACTTTCTAATGTATTTCTTAAGCATCTCACTCTTATTTACTGCTTTATGCTTACACTCAAATCGCTTTTTATCATTTATAAACGATATCTCGTAATGATTATTTATGTCGCTATCTAAACTTAAGTCTTTATTCCAAGGTTTTATCGCGATCTTTTCAATATCATTAATTGGCCTTTTATTGTAAATTACTACGTCTCGAAATGGATTGGAGAATTTCATTACCCTCTTAACAACGTGTTTCCATAGCTCAAGTGCAAAAATTGATAAGAACACATCATAATCCCGCTCCGTTGCGATCAGCTTAATCGAGCCGTCTCTTGATCCAAAACAGTTCATAATTTCAATAAAATCGTCAGGATATACTAAGAACGGCGCTGCAATCTCTGTTTCATCCCGATAATCAATCAAGTATTGTCCATCGGCCAATATTGCGGCTCCCTTGTGCTCCTTCAGTTTAAGTTCATCAAGAATTTTCTTTGCCTCTATATATTTTCTGCCTGTAGCAATGACTACCGAAAAACCCGCTTCTTGTAGCTGAACTATGTAACTGGATACATCTGGATGAAGCTCACCATTCGTTCGCAAAAGAGTCCCGTCTAAGTCTATTACAAATGTACTGCTCATTAATCTATACCTCTCCTCGGTATTCGGCTAATTTCCATATATAGCACCATTAAAAATACCATATTGTAATACACGATGCCGAAGAAACCTGACACAAGCATAAGCGCTAAAATCGTAGCAGCCCGCCCACTATCATATTTAAAGACACGCAAACTACGCCACGCCGCAGCAAATACCGGGCCTAAAAACAAAAGGAATCCAATTGTTCCGGTGCACGCTAACAATTCCATGTATGTGGAATGTGTAAAATAACCATAACCCGATAACGTTGCAAAACAGTTATAACCAATTCCGCATATAGGGTGCTCCTTGTACATAGTCCATGCCGAAACATACAAATCCGCTCTGCCAGAAAAGGAATCCACGTTAAATTCGTCTATAAGTCGCCTAATAGCAGAAGCCGCTACATTACCCTCGCTAACAAAATTCATTACTATTGTTAACAAAACTAGTGCAACAGCAAGCACTGACAAGCTTTTTAATAGCCTTTCAATAGCGGATCCATTAGTCTTCTTGAATCTAGAATATAAAAACAGCAGTATAACCGCAATTTCACAAAGCAATGAACTGCGCGATCCAGTGTTAATCGTTACCCATAAGAAAGCCAAGAGAAGCGCTATCCGAACAATCCAGCTATGCAATCTCGGTCTTTGTTCCGGAAATACGGCCATAAATGTTCCAATACTCATCATTAGACCTAAATTATTTGGATTATTGTGATCACTCATAGTCGTAACAAAATAAGCGCCATTTTGATATGGAACACCGTGAAATAACGCAAAATACGCACTAATCGCACTTACAAATAATACACTTCTTGAAAACCATGAATAATCTGAAGTATATTTCGATACTGCTCCCGCGCAAAATACCACCGCTATAAAAGAAAAATACGTAAAGAGAGCCTCAAATACCACCGTTTTATTCGCGTTGACAATAAGTGCCGCAAGAAAAGAATATATACCAAATAATAACCAATACTTTATAAGTGTATTTTTCCCACATCTCACATTTTTTACTATCAATAGCGCCGTTGTACCGATAATTGTTGCAGCAAGCAACTGAAGCATCTTCGGTATTGTGGAGAACTTTTGTAAATACCACCCCTCATAAACTATCATTATGACGAGTTGAAATTTTATGAGTTCAGTCAATATGGTCTTTTTCTTTATAATCACTCGTCGGCTTGACATAAGCATATATCGTTAGACTCCTCTATAAACGATAGTATTCGTTTCGCACGCTGGTCAATCGTCAGGGTAGATGCAATCGCTCTCGAAGCATTTGACATACTGTCTCTCTTTGCTTTATTTTCCTTCAGCATACGAATCGCCTTAGCAATTTCATCGACATTTTGAGGATCAATACGAATCGAATTTTCACTATTTAAGATATCATCATTAAACGGTAAATCGGAAGAAATTATAGGTAACCCACACGCCATTGCTTCAACAATTGCATTACAGCATCCTTCTGCTAGCGTTGGAAGCACAAATGCATCAGCCGCATTTAGATATTCCGCAACCTGATCATGCGGAAGCCTACCTTTATAAATAATGTTCTTACAATTCGGCTCCTCCGGTCCCGCACCTATAAATACGCTCTTGACATCGCCTAACTGATTCAACGCATCAGATACTCGCTTGCTGCCTTTACGATTAATAAAATGACCCACGAAAGCCACCACGAAATCATCTTTCTCAATTCCCAGTTTCGCTCTTACCTCAGTCTTATCCATTGGACGGAAAATTTTATTGTCAATGGCATTGGGAAATACACGGATCTTTTCCGAATCAGCAACTTTATGCTCTAATAATTCATCACGATTTTTGCTGGACACAGCGATTATACCCGAAATAGAATCCAGCTTCTCGCGTATCTGAGCATCTGTAAAGAAATCACCCACAATCCCAAACGAACTTTCTCCATATGCAAGATAGGCCGGCTTATGATATCTCTTTCCTATTTCCGCAGCAGCAAAACCCGAAGGTAACATGAAGTGACCGTAGACAGCGTCAAACTTTATATTATATTTGCAAATCACATAGTCAACACATTGGGTAAATATCGTAAGTCCAATATCTGCCATACTAATTCCAGCAATAGTCTTGTTACTCGCCCACAAATATTTAGGACTATATATTTTAATAATCCTGCCGCCCGATGTAATCCGCTCCCGATAAAATGGTGTTTCATAGTTTATTTTTTTGATTTTATCTATCAATGGTCTATATGGTGCAATGACTGTACATTCAACCCCTTGATCCGCTATCTCACAAACTAATTTATCGAGAAATGTATTGACCGGATAGTCCTCTGTTGGATATCTATTTGTAATAAAACAAATTTTCATTTTCAAATTTCCTCAAAATTGATTATTTATAAGTTAACAAATCCTGAGATTGTGTAAGACTCACGTGTCACGAAGCACTTTCCCAAACCTTATCTTTTCACAATAAAACTTAACGTACGAAGCTAACAAAAATAGTAGTGCCGATGACTTTGAGATTCTTATTAATAAGTTTTCATCTAACTCAAACTTTACATCTAGGAGTGCAGGAAATGTTTCTCTGATGAGATTTAAATGTATAGCTGATATCTTCCTATTTTTCCTTTCTACCGCTGTCCATGTGTATATAATACTGCGCGAATTGAAAATGTTCAAAGATACCTGCCCAATAGTTGCATATACTTTATTGATTTGACCTGCCCATCGTCCCAAACGATTCTCGATAGAAAACAAATCAAATAGGCTGACTTGCTCACCTGCCTGTTTAATCTCTCTTATCCAGAGCTTAAGTTGCTTTCTTGCGTTTCTTGAGTAATTATGTAATTTACATTGAAAATAGGACGGTGTAGCAAATACAGTTGGAATATCTCGGTGTAACGAGCATTTGCCAACTTGACCTACAATGTCTCCATTAAGAATAGCACCATCACTAAAAGTTCCTAAAATAGTTTGGCCAATTCTCAACGTTCGCTTAGAATATCGTCCCTGCCCTAGTAAATTATCGGCTTCAAAAATCTGCTTATCCGACAACGTAACATCTTCTAGTAATCTATGTGGTATCCCCTGCTTTTTGCAAAGTTCTATCGGTATAGCAATATCTTGCGATGTGTCGCTATGCTCAGGGTGCTTAATCGTATAGCAGCTAAATTCAGCCTCACTCTGCATCAAGAACGACAATACAACCCTACTGTCACGCCCAGCGGTAATCGGGCAGTAAATCTTGTATTTACGAAGATAAAAATCAAGAATATTTTTAATCATCGGCAATGTTTTCTCTACACCCTTATCTACCGACACAACATTTTGCTTTATACTGGCATTTATAAAGCGAACCGGCATCTGATTATTTATATTCAGATAATGATTAGGAATCAGTTGCTTGATTTCACGATATGACGTAATATCATACGGCATTGCCTGGAATATGTCTCCGCGTTCCCTTATTGAGCAGTATTCAGGTTCTTCACTGATATTTCTGTATTTAACGATATACCGTTCATTGCTGGAACAAACAAACGCCCCCCTTATGCTATAGAAGCACGGAATGCTGCAGGTTGCATCACATTGAAGATAATATTGGTCGCCCATTCTAAAAAAAAGGATATATTTACCTCCAAGGCGAGCTTCATATTCTATGACATCCTGTATGCTTTTGCACTTTTTAACAATCTCGGCAGCGATACCTTCATCATTGCCCGATATGACGTGCACCGCCATACCAAAGATGGCACACTCAGCAAGGCCATATGTAGCAGAGGAAATGGGAGTAACTTCATCAGCAAAAATCGTGTATTTTCCAAACTTCTCTTTTCGAGAGAGTTCTAAAATATTCAGGTCATCTTCCGCAATCACATACGAAAAAACACAACCTTTTTCCATACTTCATCTCTCGCTTTCCTTGCTTTATTCTCTAATTTCCCTATAGATAGTTTGATACTCATCAACTATACGGTCCCAATTAAATCTTTCATATTGCTGTATACAATTCGAACTAAACGATTCATAGTCTTTCATGACACAAACGATTCTGTTTGCAATGTCTTCTGGAGAACGAGGGTCAATTGCATATCCTATCTCTCCGTCGAAAAAATGCCCATCAAAGCCTTGGCCTTTTGTATACAACACAGGTAAACCTTGGCTCATTGCCTCAGCATACACAAGACCAAATGTTTCATTATAGGAAGGCATGACAAATATATCATTCTCTCGGTATAGAGTGATCAATTGCTCTTTTCCAAGCTGTCCTACATAATGAACACGCTTGTCCGAAAGTAGTACATTTTTTATGCTATCATCGAGGATTTCTCCGGCTATCGTAAATTCGGTGTGATAGCCCATATCTTCCAGCACGTCCATCGCACGAAGTGTTGTCAATGGATTTTTATTCCTATTAATTCTGCCTACATAAACAATTCTAATCTTCTTCGCGAAAAATCGCTGTTTTGTCTTTGCCAAATCACGATTTGCACACGCATTTTGAAACCAAAAATTATCAATACCATTGGGGATAATCAGGCTCTTTTTTAAGATATCCTCCCGGTATTTTTGTGGGACGTACTTCTCAATGACATAATCACGATAGGTTGGAGACAAAAAGAACACTCTACTGGCACACCTCATAATTTTAACGCCTCGTGGTCTTAGATGTATCATTAGCTTAAAAAAAGCATTAACATCCGTATCACGGACAGCAACCACAAATGGCTTTTCATATTTTCTCGAAAGCCTCATGGCGCAGTTTCCATCTGTGAATAACGTATAAGCGTGAATACAATCGCAAATCTCCAGATTGACAGTATTGCTCAATGCCCTGTATATCTTATTTTGCTTATAGCCAAACCAAACGCGATCCCATTTCTTGAAGCATTCTGACACAACAACGTTGTCATTTGGCATAATCACAGCTCTTTTCGAGTCATAAGTTGGCGCAAAAATACAATTCTTAATACCACATTTTTCAAGATGCTCCATCATTGTTTGATGCAATCTAGTCGTCATATAATTGCAATTGATATGTAATACTTTCATACGCGAGTAATACCTTTCTAAAGATTCGATATATTCATCACTGCAGTACTCGATGCACAAAACTCATATCATATGTAAGCAGAATATCGTAAGCTGCATCTAAACCAATCGTTTCCCTATTTTGAAATATCCAATTGTACCGCTTCTCAATATCGCACAGCTATAGACTGTATTCATCTCAAGCCAATACTCATGTTTTGTGAACAACTCAAAATTAAGGAACGTTTGTTATTTTTTCTTATAAAGAACCTTCTTAATTGCACCACATACAGCGTTTCTACATGTGTTAAATACTGAAGCAGCAACGCCTTTCTCTTCGACATCGCGAAAGAGTCTATAGTGCCACTTGATCAGTTTCATATATCCATGATCGCTAATCGAGCCACTTCTTTTTCTGTACCTCGCCAATGTTTCATCAAGAAGATAGCACTCTGCCTTCTTGCAAACTTTAAGCCACATGGCATAATCATTATTCTTTTTGATATCTGCAATCTGAATTAGTCCTATTGCCTCGGCATCATACATAACCGTTAAGCAACCTGGCCAGCAATAGTTGTACATACTAGCTTTCGTAATTCTCTTTGGCCCTGTTACTCTTATCCCATTAGGATTTGAATTTGAATCAATTTCAATGTAATTCGTATATGAGAAATGATATCCGCCAACATCCATAAAGTGGATTTGCTTTTCTAACTTATCCGGCATCCACAAATCATCACTATCGAGAAAGGCTATCCATTTACCTTTCGCTTCACGAAGCGCACGATTTCTTGAAACAGCAGCACCACTGTTTTCCTCATTTTTAAGATATTTAATTCTATCATCTGCCAAATAAGGCATTATAACCTCATCGGTATTATCAGTAGAGTAATCATCTACAACAATAAGTTCCCAGTCAGTATAAGATTGGGCAATAACCGACTGAACTGATTCCGCAATATATTCTGCTGTATTATATGATGGCATAATGATTGAAACTAATCCTGCCATTTCTTTGCTCCTTTAATTAACTTTTATATCGGCTTCTGTTTCTTTCTTCCATTTTCAGAAATACGTCGTTTAGCCATAAGCGTACTTTTATCAAACGAAGTATCCTTAATGACATACCACCAATTTGTTTCATAACCGCAGTCAAATTCAGTAGTATGCCTTGCCAATAAAGGAGTTTTTCCTCCTATTTTCCATATGCTTCCATCATCAATTGGAGTAATATTTGTTTCTTCGTGGGGGCTGTCATCGGTATAGCCGCATGATTATAATATTTCCATCCATCTATTTGCATTGATTAAACCCTCAATAATTCTTTCGCTTCTGCCTGCTTTGCGGCATAAGTCTCTCGGTCAACCTTACCTTCCTCGATCAACCAATCGCCAAAGTCCAGATCAGAAACCGTACCTTCGCGGACAGTATCTTCCCGACGAAATACTTTGCCCACTGTCATAAGCAATATTTTCAGATCATGCCACAAGGTAATACCGCTATTTATGTATTGCAGATCAAATTCAAATTTTTCTTCCCACGTGATATTATTCCGCCCATTCACCTGCGCAAGGCCTGTCAAACCAGGACGAATGCTGTGGCGCACACGCTGCTCAGGAGTCATAAATACCATATCGCGCACCAACTGCGGCCGAGGGCCGATGATGGACATATCACCTTTCAAAATATTGATCAGTTCAGGCAATTCGTCGAGGGATGTACTGCGCAGGAGCTTTCCGTATTTTGTCAGTCGCTGTTCGTCCGGCAGCAGGTTGCCGTCTTTGTCCTTTTCGCAAGTCATGGAGCGGAACTTAATTAGCTTGAAGATTTTCTCGTCCTTGCCGGGACGCTGCTGCGTGAAGAAGGGATTGCCCTTCATCTTAATCCAGCCGAGCACCGTCAGTGTCAACAAAGCTGGTGAGAGGATGATTAACGCCAGGAGAGACAAGGAAAAATCAAAGAACCGCTTCCAAAACTTTTCGTACATCGCCACAAAACCTCTTTACGTGCTTTTTCAGGAAAACCTCAACAGATACCAACGCTCGCCATCCCACAACAATTTATTAAGCCGAATAGCCGAGGGATGATTTTCATCCTCGGCCAATTCAACCTTTACATCAACTCTTCACACCTTTTGATCCGCTAAAATCAACAATCAAAGCGGTATCTTTCCTTTTTGGAGTCGTTTTACGCAATATGTATCGCTCACTCTAACTCAGCAAAAGCAGTTTCGGATCATCTCGATGATTTTATCCTGCTCCGCAGCTGTCATCTTAATGTCGGACGGCAAGCAAAGGCCTCTTTCAAAAATATCCGCGCCAACATCCACACATTCTTTGCCTCTCACAAATTCGCACATTTTATACATCGGCTGCATATGCATCGGCTTCCAGATAGGTCTACCTTCTGCATTATACTTAGCAAGAGTTACAAGAATTTCTACGGGGCAAGTCTTACCCTTTTCAGGCACATACGAAGCCGTTGTATCTTCTCTCACCTGCTGACACATATAGTCTTTGTCGATGATCATAGCAGACAGCCAATAGTTCGCTTCTGTATCCGCTACCATGGGGCTCATCTTGATAGGCAGGTCTTTCAGGCCCTCACAGTATCTCTCGTAAATTGCTTTTTTCTGCGCAATGTGCTCCTCCAGATAGGGATATTGACCACGGACAACACCAGCAACGACATTACTCATACGGTAGTTATAGCCGACCTCTTCATGCTGGTACCAATCTGCATTTTCACGGGACTGGGTTGCCCACTTGCGAATTTTATCGTCCACTTCCACATCGTTTGTCAGCAAGCAGCCACCCGAAGAACCGGTGATAATCTTATTGCCGTTATAGCTGATAGCGGCGTAGTCACCAAAAGAACCACACTGTTTGCCGCGAATCGTTGCACCCATTGCTTCGGCTGCATCTTCGATCAAAAGCGCACCATGTTTCTCGCAGATCTCCTTGATGAGATCCATGCGACCGGGCAGGCCATACAGCTCAGCCGCAACTACCAGTTTGACATCGGGGTACAGTTCAAATGCCGTTTCAAGCGCCGCAGGATCCATGTTCCACGTCTCGGCATCCGTATCGATCAGCACAGGAATGCCGCCCTCATACACAATGGGGTTGACCGTAGCAACAAAGGTCATGTCGGAGCAAAATACACGCTTGCCTTCCAATGCGCCGCGACCCGCCGCCGGTCTGCCGTAAAGCGTTTCACCGGCGTGTTTTACCGCTAAGTGAAGCGCCGCAGTACAACAGGACAATGCAACCGCATACTTCATATCCGCCTTTTCGGCGGCAATGCGCTCCACTTCATCAATATTTTCACCAACTGTGCTGATCCAGTTTGTATCATAAGCCTGCTGCACATACTGCATTTCATCGCCATGCATAGTTGCTGTTGCAAGCCAAATTTTCTTTTCAAATCTCTCCATGTGTTAAACACGCTCCTTATCAGCCATATGCCTCGCAGTTCACGCTCTTCTCCACCGCATTCAATAGCGTACCGCATTCCATTGTAGCAGCACGACAGGACATATGCTTTCAGCTTTTGATGCTATTATTTGCGTCAGCATCTTTCCGCAATTAAACTGTTTTGCTCAATCAAACTTTGTTTCTTCGCTCATTCAGCGCTATATAGTATCCGGTTGTTACCTCTGCCCAAGAGTAATTGGTCATATACTCTCCGCGGAAAGAGTCAGCTGCCAGCGCAACACCCTTTTCAAAATCATAGGCATCGCACTTCACCTTACTGACATCCAGCGCAAGGTTATTCCGCGTCTTGATCAAAAGCGACTCTATACCGGCTTCTCTCAATGTTTTTCGCAAGGACGACACGATGGCTGTCGTCTTATTTTTTAATTTGCGGTCATACACATCTTCCCAGAGGATGATCGCAATCTGTTCGGTAGTCACCGGCGATCCGTGTCTGTCGACTAAATACGCCAGAAGTTCCTTCGCCTTCTCTCGCTCAAAGGTAAGCATCGTATCCTCGACAAACACACCAAAATTGCCAAACGTCTGTATTCTCACGTCTTTGGAACGTGGGATTTGGGAGTCGCGCCAGTTCTCCACCATTTCGTCGAGTACTCGCTCGATATCCGTTGCTTGAATCGGCTTAAGGAGATACCCTTTGGCGCAGAGCCCAAAGGCATTCAGGGCATATTCGCTGTATGCCGTGCAGAAAAACAAGACCACCCTGGGATGCAGGATCTTCAGCTGCGCAGCAACTTCCAAACCGTTCATGCCACGCATCTGTATATCCAAAAACGCATAGGACAAGGACTCACCCTGCTCGGCCAGAGCTTTCGCCCAAGCGATCGCTGCCGAGCCTTTTGTTTCCTCATGAATCCGGGCATCCGGAAAGACAAGCTTCAGTTCCTGCGCAATAGCCTCCAGAGCGTATTGCTCATCGTCAAGCGCCAAAATATGCACTTCAGCCATCATACTTCCCCCCCTTGTCATCATGCGGTCTTTTGCGCCCCAAGCGGTCAAATCAGTCGATGCGGCGGATCTTTCCCACCAGCTGCAGGGTTTTCCCTCTCAAAATCGCTCGAGGACTATCCCTCATCAGAACCTCTCGGTATCCCATAGGAAAATGCTCATCCATGTAATGCACCAGCATTGTCATATCGGTCGTTCGCGCGTAAGCATGGTGCGAGTCTCAGTCCTTACAGCATCAAGTCAGACAGCACAACTATTGCCGTGGTAATCACTCTGACAGCTTCTATCGCCTTCACTGTTCGCCTTTGTATATTCTATCTCTGCTTGCAAGTCGGACTTGCCGGTTTTTCTAAGGGACGGGCCAAAATTCAACATCCCGTTTCACAACGTGAAGCGCACCGTTTCAATCCAAAATCGAGGATTTAGGCAACAAAAATGTTACAAAACTCTAAATATAGCCACATTTTGCATAATTCCCCAATTATCTTTATATTGTACATTTCCAAGGACAACAAATGGACACATATTGCACCGCAAAATGGCCAAAAATGCATTCTTTCTGCGATGGCAACGAGTAATTTTTCATCACACTACGCCGCGCAGTCACTTGATTTCCGCATGGCTCGCCATTTGCTGTCATATAAGCATATGCTTACTGAGCGATGGTCGCAGATCCGCCTATCTATTCAACGACCGCAGTAGATTTCCGGCGAAAAGGCAATACATTCCCACCGTAAGGCCAATAGCAACGAGACCTGCAAACTGCACCGCAAAGCTCAGCTTGCTCTTCCCCTTTTTACGAAGGGCAACGGAGAAACCAAGGCCCAGACCGCAAAGCAGTGCGGCCGAGGCATTGACGAGGGAAATGATCCAGCCCACAAGCCCCAAAAAGCCGCCATAAGCAGGCTGGGAGATCATGCCCAGAAACAGATAAACCGGGGCCAAGCAGATAAAAACTGTGATCAGGAGAATATTGGTGATCCGGCCCGTTTTGTCCAACTTACCGTAGACCACACCATCCGCTTTTTTCGTGCGTACCGCGAGGAACATCCCCGTTAAAACGCCAACCACCGCTTCAAGGACCGTGTAAAGAAACATCGCAAACTCCCCCATTTTGATATAATAAAAATAACGTATCCGGCGTGACAAATCTGTTACAAAAGAAAAGAGCGGCAGAATCAGATTCTGCCGCTCAAGGGTCATTTTTTGAATTGAAGTAGGGCACATGTTGTTTCTGCCCAACTGTACTGCGCCATGTATTCACCATGGAACTGAGGCTTTCCGTTATCCAAAAAGCTCAAATAGTCACAGTTAACCAAGTTCGTATTCACTCGGTAATAAGGCGTATCATGGCACAAAACCTCTTCTGCACCGATTGCCTTAAGTGTGTTCTTCAGGTCCATCACAAGCTGCCGCAGATAAGCGGCATTCTTGGTGTCATCCGTGTCTTCGGGAAACAGAAGTGTGCAGATCTGCTTGGCCGTCATACCGGCACCGTTGCGGTCAATCAAAACCGCAAGCAATTCCTTCGCCTTCTTTCGTTTGAAAGGAAGCACTTCGCCATTTTGAAACACCTCAAAATAGCCAAAGCACTTGACGGTAAGGAGTTTCTCCGCAGATATGACACCCTTGATGTGGTCAATCTCTTTCTGCACAGCTTCCGCCGTGATGGGTTTCATCAGATAGCCGGACGCATGAAGCTGAAACGCCGATACAGCGTATTCCTCATGGCCTGTGCAAAAAACGATCTTGCAGCGCGGATGAAGATCCATCAATTTCTCAGCAAGGCCCAAACCGCCGATGCCGCGCATATTGATATCAAGAAATGCGATGTCAATGGGGTGTTCTGCCGCGTACGCCAGCGCTGCCGAGCAGGAGGAAAACGTCCCTACCGCCTCAATGTCGGCAGATGCCTGAACCGCTTCCTGCAACGTTTCCAACATATAAACTTCGTCATCTACTGCGATTGCTCTCATTCTGTCACTTCCTTCGGGATCATAATCACCGCTCTGGTTCCAACGCCTACTTGGCTTTCCAGAATCAACTCGCCGTTTACCATAGCCTTCAGTCTTCCCCGGATATTGCGAAGGCCCACATGCTTTTTCTCTTCAACAGGCCGGCTCGTGTCAAAGCCCACGCCATCATCCTTCACCTCAACACAAAAATGCGTCGGTGTTTCATAGGAGCGAACCAAAATTGTGCCGCCTGTTTCAAGCCGCATCAGGCCATGCTTGATGGCGTTTTCCACCAGCGGCTGGACCGACAAAGCCGGCAAAACGAAGTCCTTTGTCTCCACGTCATACGTAATGTTCATATCGGGGAAACGCACCTTTTCGATATTGACGTAGTGCTCCACGTGTTTGAGCTCTTCGGCAAAACGAATAGGGGTAACGCTATTGAGCTCTCTGAAATTTCCACGGAGATACAAGCTAAAATTCCGCACAAGCTCAAAGGCCTTCTGAGGATCTTTCAGGCACATTCGCTCAACGGTTCCCAGCGTGTTATAAATAAAGTGGGGCTGGATTTGCGAAAGCATAATGGCGATTCGACTCTCCTTCAGCTCCGCTTCCACCATATTCTTTTCCGCCTCCAGACGGCTTCTCTGCAGCTCCAGTTCTCTTGCCTTTTCTGCAGCATTGATGTTTTCGGGAATGATGCGCAGCACTACGAAAAGCGCTACCATAAACAATACATAGAATACGTACTTAGAGGTAAAGCCACCCTCCCAAAGACCCGTCGCCGTTGCAATGAAGTCAAGCTCAAATGCAACAAGCAGCAATACCATACCCATGTTGGTGAGACGTTCCTTCTTGTTTAATGCCGCATATTCTTTTATCATGCAGAACAGCAAACTAACATTTGCCAAGCTCTGCGTGAGGGCCCAAAAAGGCCAGGTATCATAGAAATGTACCCCCGTCAATAGAGGCAGCAGCAAATAGACTCCGTCCACCACACCCAGTGCAACCGTTGTCATACGGCCAATCCATTTCGTTTCCTTGAGGAGACGTGTGATGATTCCCGAGACAAACAGCATGTAGAATATCATGGAAAAGCCCAGAACACTGGTGTTAGTGGCAATCGACTCGCTCCAAAAAGAGACGCCGGGTGCGCTGTATGCCAAATAAATACCGGCAGAAAGAATCGTTGCGCCAAACAGCCAGATGACTCCGTTGTTCTGAATATGCAGCAGCGCCGAAAACAGGGCCGAACCCAACAAAACAAACGCAACAAGCACGAAGAACAAACCGGTGTTGCGCTGGGTTTGCCCGCCGAGCAAGATTCCTCTTTCAAAATCAAGGTTGCCCCAAAGCGCCACATTGGATAAGAATTCATCAATCGCCCTTTCATTGCCAAAGCTATGGGGATTGTGAATCAGAATTTCAATGGGATCCTCATTTCCGCTGGTCGGCAAATAGGCATCCCAATACTTAGCACAGGTAGAATCACCAAAGAGAGGATTCTCTATACTAAATACGTAAGGTTCATTATCCCCTTCCAAAACAGTCAAATTGATATGATTGATATAAAACGCAACGGGCAGATCTCCGCTATAAATACCCACATACTCGCCGTTGGGTGCGTACATGTGGAAATGACCGCGCAACGTGACATCACCTTGGCTGGGCGGTATATGCTGCCCTTCTACGATCTCCTGCCACTGGCCGTCACCGATACGATATTCGCCTTGAAAACGCACCTGTGCAACCATGGCGTTTGTTGCTTGGCTGCTATTGGCATTATTGAACCACAGCAATAACAGCGCCAACAAGATCAGCAGCGCAATGCCTGCCGACTGTAAACGGGAATCTTTCATTCCGCAAAATTTATCTTTCAACCGGGACACTGATTCAACCTCCGAAAAACATGCTTGCGTGGGAAATAGACTCATCGTGCACCAAAACGCATATAGCACAAACCTGCCGCCACCGTGCCTTGACCGACACCGCATTCCGCCATGCCATCTCCGCTTCTTTGACCCACATGCAGCAATGCTCACTCGTATTTTCTCACATAATAGAGCATAACACAAGGTTCTCACGAAAGCAAGTTTTGCCGCTAGGGGAAACCGCGCTCCATGGTGACAGCAACCGCTTTTATGTGGCTCAAGCCATCAAGCATCGCACGAAAAAAGTGCAGCCGAGGGAATTCCTCGACTGCACTTCAAACTTTTTCACTTAAACCTCAACGATTGCCATCGTGCCTTTTGGCCGCAAAATCCGTTTCCCAAACGGCATTATCGCAAGGACACAGGCCGGATCACAGCACGGCGGTATAATAGTTATTCAGTACAAAACCGCAAACCTCGTGGGTACTTTTTCTCAAACGCTCAAGGCCTTTGTTGACGGAGTCGGTAGGCATATAATCGGCGCGCACCACCAGCAGCGCAGTATCCGCCATGGCAGCCAGAATCTCCGTATCGGCTGCGGCCAGCATAGGCGGCGTATCCAGCAGGATATAGTCCACTCGCTGGGAAAGCTGCTTAAGCAGTACGGGAAGCCTGCCATTATTGAGGAGTCTGGCAATGCTTCTGCCGGAGCTCTGACACAAGCCCAGCCAAATGCCATACTTTTTGCTCTCCTGAAGATAGGGCATGGGGTCTGCCGCATCCTGTAGCAGGTAGGTGCACAAGTTCTTTTCCTTTTCCACCGGCATTTCAAATATTTTGTGGAGCGAAGGCTTACGGAAGTCGCAGTCCAGCAGCGCCACCTTACGGCCTTTTTCCGCCAATGCCAAGGCCAGATTCGCCGCAATGGTGGATTTGCCCTCATTTTCGCCCACGCTAGTCACCAGAATCACCTTCTGATCCCGTTTCCGTGCATGGTATTCCAGTCCGGAGCACAGGCTCAACACATCCTCAATGTAGTCCTTTTTGATCAGAGGGTTGGAAATCAGGGGGGCGTTGTTTTTTCTGCGCAGCTTCGAACGGAGCGTTTTATTCTTCTTCTCATGGTTGATTGTTCTCAAAAGTCTTGCGTCGATCTTCCGCTGGGCAGCTTTCGGCGTCTTCACGGTGTCACGCAGCAGGTACATCGCGACAACACCGCCCGTAGCCAGCAGTGCACCGACAAGCAACACCAGTGGGTAGTCAGACTCCACATCCAGCGGATTGGAGGGTGCCACCGGCACCACCGGGTCCTTGATGACCTCCAGCTGGGCGTTGGAAAACACGTAGTCCGAGATAGAACTATAGTTCTCCACCAACAGGTTCAGCGCCCGAAACGCCTCATCCGGCTCTCCGGCAGTAACGGTCACCAGCAGAATATTGGTTTCCGGAATAGTAACGGTACGCACCGTTCCGTCGAAGCGCTGATCGGGCATCTTCTCCTGAATCTTTTCGCGCAGCACATTACTCTGGAACACCTCCACGAAAACGGAGGCCATGCTCTGCGTGGTGGTCAGCGAGTTATACGCACTGGTGGAGTCTCGCGCGCTGACCATGAAAGTCGCCGAAGACGTATAGGTGGGCGTATAGGTCAGGCGGCGCACAGCGCCAAAGCACAGGACCGCGCTGAGAGAAAGGGCAACGATGACCCACAGGTTTTTCAGCACCCAAACGGCGAGACCATGGAGATTGATCTCATCTAAATATAAGGATCTATCTTCCATCTCACCCCTGCCTTTCCGTTACCACAACTGTCAGCGGCGCCTGTCCGGATCGCACGCCGTCATTATAACTGTAGGTCAACTGGTAGCACCCCGGCTTATTGAGGTCCAGACTGCCCAAAAGATCCACTGTTCGAGAGCCCAAGCCATCGTTGTCTCTGTCTGTTACGGAGGCCAGCCATTTTTCCGGTTCAAACGTTCCGCCCTGCTCCACATACACGATGTACTGGTGGAGTTTGACAATAGCAGCGCTCTGCTTGGCCTCGTACGTGACCCAGATAGTAACCTGCGCTTTGTCGCCGCAGGAATTGGAAACCTCCAGCACCACAGGATACTTTCCCACAGAGTAGGTGTTCACCATATTGGAGATCACGCGGATATGGTCGGAAATATCGCCGTCAATGCAGTCATCTACGCGGATGTAGTCCAACAGGTCAAAGGACTCGCCAACCGTGTACACCGGATTTTTTTCCAGTGAAAACTTCGGCGCTTCATAGTCCGTATAACGCACCTTTCGGGTCAGTGTGGCGGAGTTATTATGCTGGTCGAAGACCACGTATTTTATCCGAACTGTACCCGGCTCCAGAAAATGGGACACCGATGCCACCATGATATGATCTGTCAGATCGCCGTCGGTCGCATCCTGCGCACTGAGGTCCCGATAGATGGCCTCAGGAGGGTCCTGCACACTGATTTCCAGCAATTCCACGTTGCTGGTCAATTCCGGATAATCTGTGTTCCGCTTGCTGTTGTAACGATTATTGGCCCAGAACGCAAACACCAAACTGAACACAAACACGAATGCCGTGATAATTCGCAAAATTCGCATATCACACCTCTTCTCTATATATCGCTGTCGCAGCATATACCCATGGGATTTTCATACAGCAGACATTGGGCATAGTGCTTTGAATACCGCAGACTCAGATGGTCATACACATCCAGCAGAAAATTGCTCCGATGGCGCAGGCCATGGGCATCGCTGGCAATACAAGCCACCATATCTTCCTGCAGCAGAACCGTCGCGGTGCGCTGGACGGTCTTTCCGTATTCTCCCGTGATGCTGCCGCCGGTCATCTGCAGATGGCAGCCCATTTCCAGCCAAGGCACAACGATCTGCGGCATTCGGCACACCGAAGCATAGCGTTCCGGATGGGCCACCAGTGGGATATAACCAAGTTCCCGTATGCACTGCAGCATATCGCTGAAATATTCCGGCTTTGCATCGAAAGGAAATTCCGTGAGCAAATAGCGGCTGCCGTTGATGGTCGGCAACTTTTTCTGCTGTAAAAGCCGAGGCAGTTCCTCGTCAGCCAGCACCTCCGCCCCCAGAACCAACCGCACGGGGATATCCTTGGCCGCCTGCTGCAGCTGCAAAAATCGCTCACGAAGGCTGTCGTCCATGTAGTTGCGTCCTTCACACGGTCTGTTGCAGTGGGGTGTCAGTACCAGCAGCTCCACATCACTGGCCACAGCGTTGCGCAGCATCTGCAGAGCATATTCCTCTGTCGGTGCACCGTCATCCACGCCCGGCAGCACGTGCGTATGTACATCACATATTTTCATGGTGCTCACTCTTGCTCTGCCGCCTGTTCGCCGGCATCTTCCTGATCCACGCCATAGCTTCCGTAACGGCCATAACGTCCGTAGCGGTAACCGTAGCCGTAGCCGTAACCGTAGCCATAACCGTAACCGTAGCCGTAGCCGGTGATACCGGTACGCACACCGGTCAGTACACAGCCGAGCAGTTTGGCATCAAACTGGTTGAGATCTTCAAAGCAGTTCTTGACTCGCGGCAGCTTGCTGTAGTCCTGCCGGATCACATACAAAATGGCATCTGCCCGTTCTGCCAAGGGTGCCACCTTATCCAGTGCCTGACATTCCGGGGCGTCGATCAGAATATAATCCGCCTCTTCCTGCTCACGGCTGAGCTGCTCGGGGATTCTGGCGTCGCCATCCAGCAGCACTACCTTCTTACCTCGCTCGATCAACGCATCGGTCAAATTCCGCGCTACGGTAGAAGTACCTTCCTCCGTGGCCGTGGCCGTAATGAGCAGGATTTTTCTATCCTCCATCGCGCGCACCGTTTGCAGCGCCAATCCGCGGAAACCCTCCTTAAAGGGGACGCCCACCTTATTGCTATGGATGGACAGGCTGATCGGCTTGCGAGTTCCCTTGGGAATCACCAGAGGGATCGCGCCCAGACAGTTTGTCTGCAATTTCTCCACAACATCCGATTCTTTACGGACGGTATTGCGCATCAGCGCATGCAGCAGCACGATACCAAGGCCCAGAACGAATCCGAACAGACCGCCCACGGCGGTATACTTCATATGCTGACTGCTGTTATAAGGCAGAGACGGAAATTCCGGATAGTCGATCATATTGAGCTGGACCTTGCCGATCACATACTCCGCCACTGCCGGGAAGTTTTTGATCAGCGACTCCAGCATATCACAAATCGCCTGCGGATCCCGACCCGTGACCGAAAGGGTAAACAGGTTGGAGTTCTCAATCACCTGCGCGCTAGGCGTTCCTGCCAGATATTCTACGCCCAGATCCGCTCTGACCCGGTCCAACAACAGATCACTGTCCAGCAGATACGGGAACGTCAGCGCCATCTGCGCTGCGGTGTGCGTGTCGTAGAAAAAGGTGTAACCACTCTGGGTCGGGTTATACGTCTCCACCGTAAAGGTCGTCTCCACCCTGTACAGTGGCTCATAGGAACGGACGCTGTAAAGAAGCGCTATAACACCGACTACGGCTGCCATCAAGGCAGAGAGCCACCACAGTTTTGCAAAGCTGCGGAGAATGTCCCGAAAGAGCACGGACAGATCGATCTCCGTAGAACTTTCCTGCGTATTGAATTGTGAAGTAGTCTTCTTCTCTTCCATAACTATTCTTCCAACAGCTGCACTTGGCGCAGCTTATCACAAAATTCCAATATATCCGCTTGCGCCTCCTCGACGCCAACGTCAAACACATCTGTCACGGCAATCACCAATTGTGCAAGGTCTGCTCCCTGTTCCAGCTGTTCCCATATGATCTTGCTGACCTCGTTGAGCATGATCATGCCGTTCAGTCGCAGGGCCGTCTGCCCCACCGGTACTGCAACAATGGTATCCACCACTTGCCGCACCACAAATTCTCCGCTCAGTTTCATATCACACCTCAGAATCGTAGGTCAGCACCATCACCACGCGGCCACTCTTGCTGGTATAATGGGACGGCTGAATCGTCACGCTTGCACCGGCGCCCAGCTTGGTAATACGGATGGTAAAAGCAATTCCGCCCACAAAGAGCTGTTCTTCATTCATGTAGTACTTATAGAAAACGCGAACGGTGGGAATGGTTTCGTTCGTGAGATTGCGGATCGTGAGAGTATTATTGCCATTGTCCGTGACCTTGACCTTACTCTCCGACATCTCCATGTTGGCGCGCTGAACCACCAGCACGGAAGCGGATGTTGCCCCACCCTCCGGGATGGATTTTCCCGACTTTTCCTGCACCACCAGTCTCTCGCCAACCGGCAATGCGGAAACATCAAACAGCAGTTCCTCGTCTCCACAGGCCACACGGATCTGCGTGTACTCCACAGGGAAATTGCCGTCATTCTTCACCATCAGCATGGCCACATTTTTGATATCGACATTGGAACCGTCTTCCACAAACATGCCGTTATAAGGTGCCATCTTCTCAATGATCAGGTTATAGCCGGGGATCTGACAGGGGAACGACATACCAATCTCATCGCCGGTCTCAGGATCCTTTTCCGAAGGAATCACCACGGCAGAGGGCAGATCGGTCGGCGGCGCAAGGGGCTCGTCCGGATCTATCTGATTGTTCGGGTCAACAATATCCGGCTTGAAAAAACCGAAAATGGGGTCCGGTGATTGGCTGTCCAGCACCAGCGCCACCACGGCAGCGGAAATCACAAGCAAGGCACACAGCACACCGGTCAGTATTTTAACACCGCTTCTCTCGTTCACAGCAGTTCCTCCTTTATCCGAGTCCATTGCGCCTTGTAGGCGTGGATCATGTCACAGCGGTACTGCGGCGCTTTGTCAAAACATCCGCTCTCCGTAATGACCATCGCCGCGCAGGCGCGGCACGTATCTTTTGCGCCGCAAGCGGCACATTTTTTCGGCAGACAAATGGCTGCCGACTCCTGCTTCACCTGTTCCCAAACCGCCAGGAAAGGCTGGTGCATCACATTGGGCCTTTCCACCGCAGGGAACATGCCGCACGGCATCATATCACCGCGCCAAGTGACCCAAAAACTACACTTACCGGCGCGGCAGCGAACACCGTCGCCTTCACAGCTCTCTTCGGCGTCGGACACCTCCGGAATCTGCCCCTCCTGCGTCAAAAAGCGATCTTTGCCAAGTGTCAGATAATCTGCATACGCCATGTAATATGCCGCCTCCTCTGGAGAAAAGCGGTCATTCTTTCCCGTCAGGGCCAGATCTTTGCGAATAGGTGGGAACATATAAGTGGCCACCTGCAACGCCAGATGGTTCTTCTGTGCAAATTCGGCGATTCGGGGCAGGTCTTCTGCGTTGTGCGGCGTCAGGCTGCAATTCAGCTTCACGGAAATTCCGGCTTGCCGCAGCAGCTCAATGGCGTAGGTCGTCTGGGTAAAGCCACGGGGATTACCGCACAACCGTGCGTAAGTTTCGTCAGATGCGCCGTAGAGGCTGATATTGATCCGCACCGGAGGGCAGTTTTTCAGCCACGCCACCGTATCTTCGTCGATCAAAGTACCGTTGGAATTGATGGAGATCAGCAACCCCATCCTGTGCAGTCCTTCCAAAATCTGGCGGAATTGAGGGTGGGAAAAAGGCTCGCCGCCGGTCAACAGCAGATAGAGCATTCCGGCGTCTCTGGCTTCCCTGCCCAGCTTCAGCCAGCACTCGGCATCAGCCAACGGGCCGATGGCCTCCTGCGCCTGCCGGGACATCCGGACATAGCACATTTTGCAGTCCATATTGCACAGCGGCGTCAGTTCAAACGTTCCGCTGAGAGGAATCCCCGCAGCGGTCGCTTTCCGATACAAATATTCGGTTGCGCTGGGCACCACGGGGTGGTTGTTCATAGTGAGAGTCCTTTCCTGACAAGTACGGCGGCGCTTTCCTCCGGCAGGCATTCCAGCAGATAGACCGGCGTTTGCGCCAGCAGCTGCAATGCAAGATCTATCGCCTTTTCCACAAAGGCTTTCTCCCAGTAGTGGATGGACAGTTCCGGATAGAGCATCGGGAACGCCTCTGCTGCGCTCAAGCGGCACAAGCGGTTTTCCTTTGCCTGACGGAGAAAGACGATGGCGCGGAGGGGTGCATGATCGTTTTTGAAGATATGTGAGGTACCGGCGTGGGGCGAACCGTACGCCTGCCAGCACTCCTCGCCTTTTCGCAGAGCTGCCCGGTCACCATTGAGGATCTCTGCGCCCAGATACTTCTGCCAAAGGTCGGCATGGGTAGATTTTCCCACGCCGGAGGGACCGGAAAAGGCGATGGCCCCACCATTATATTGAATCAATGAAGCATGCAGCAGCAACCCTTCGTGCTGCAGCAGCAGTGTTTCCATACCAATACGGTTAAAGATCCCGATACTGCCTGTAAAATAGGAAAGCTGCTCAGGCAGAACGCGGATCTGTATGTTTCCGTTATGCAATATCTCAGTCACTGCAAAAGCTTCCCCTTGGGGCGTCTCGCAGTGGAACACACGCGCGGCATCGGCGCTGTGATCGTAATATTCAAAACCGTGCCACACGCCCTTTGGGGAAAAGGCAGGCAGCCGCTCACAAGACTGCAGCGCGATGGTGCAGTCCCTTTTCTTGTGCGGCGCACACAGGAATGGCCGCAAATTTTCAGAGATGGTGATCTCGTGGGGGGTGCACAGTGTGACATCCAGCCCCACAAGGGTCAGATGATATTCATTCATAAGCGTTCCTTACGCCCCCACAGACGAGACTGTCTGTGGGGGCGTAGTGTTATATAGGATTAAGAATGGAAAATGTATAGGCCCTCGCTGGGGTTGTTGTAGCAGTAGACTGTCATGGTATTGCCATCAATCGTACAAGCTGAGCCTACACCTGTTGCGAAAATAACAGAGTTGCCGCCCATATCGTACACACAAGTGTTGATATCACCTGCGGTAGCCTCACCCATCACAAAGCTATCCGCGCAATCGCGCGCCTGAGACTGCTGAGAGGAGAGTAATTCCACTTGCATCATAGGTTTTTGATAATTCAATTTCATCTTCTCGCCTCCTTACTCAGTCGCCAGCCACTGACGGACATTGGCAAACAGCACCATGGTCTGCATCTCATTTGCCAAAGCCTGCTCTTCTGCAGTGGGCAGCTTTTCTTCCGGCTGAGGAGTTTCCTCCGCAGGCTTGTTCTCGATGTACTCGGCAACATCGCCTACCACTTCTTCCGCTTCCTCAGCGGTCACCGGGACGATACCGCCGTTTTCTGCCGGTTCGTTCAGGTTGGTGGTACGCAGATTGGTGATGGACAGGATCGGACCGTTGCCGCCTTCACCGCTGATTTCACTACCGTTCTGGATCACGATATAACCGTTTACGGGCGTGACCTGATAGTACATATCCGTGGTGTGCGTCAGAGTGATTGCCGTGGGTTCAGCCTGATCAATACCGCTGACATGGGCCGTCACCTCTTCGCCTGTCAGGCTCTTCAGACCCACATAATAAGTATTGCCTTCCTCCACCTTCAAAACGATGGCCTGTCCCGAGGTGAGGTAAACCTCATTCTTGGGTCCGTACGTCTCAAAGGTACCCACATTGTAGGTGGGCTGACCGGTTACACCGGGATAAGTCTGACCGGGCTGGTCGCCTTCGCCTTCCTGTTCCGGCTGGATCCAGTCGATGAACACAGCGCCCATCTTACCGAGAGCATCGTCCTCCATATCCACGTTGAAATCACCGTAGTCCAGCAGCACATCGCGGATCTCGGTAAAGACTGCGTTGGTTTCCAGTCCATAAGCATCCTTCACGATATCGGGCTGATAGTTGGTGATGCTGCCCAGCGGATTGTGGATACGGACACCATCGATGTAGTATTCGTATCGAATATGATCCACAGCCGCGTCTGCCGATGCGGCAATCAGCTGCAGACTATACGTGCCGTAGGGCAGATCCTTAAAGGCCACGGTGGGAATGTGATAATAGTCACCCGACACAGCCAGATTATCCACCGCGATGGTTTTGGTGATAGTCTGTACGCCGCCATCGCCTTCGAAGCTTCCGTTCAGTACCGCCACCACCATACCGGACTTGTCATTGGTACGGGTGTAGACCTCCACGCCGGTGCCGGTAAAGGTCAGCTCTGCCTTGGCACCCTGCTCGGTTGTCAGATGCGCACTGCCATCAGTGAAGGTCAGGTCGTCGTCCAGAGAATCGGTCCAGCCGTGGACATCGCCATAGGGCGCAGACTCGTACTTCTCGGGAATCTCAACGTTTTGGCCGACGTCCTCCTGATTCAAGCCCTCACCCACTTCCACAGACCAAGAGCCGGTGAAGGTAAATCCGTCAATACCGTTCTGCGTCGCGCTCTGCGTGGTAATGAAGGAATCCTCATAGTAGACGTTGTTGGCAGGAATCACCGTGACCTTGTTCCACAGGTTGCCGTTTTCGTTGGCATCCTGTGCAAGAACGGTCTTGCGCCAGGTATCACCGAACACATAGAACTGATCATGGCCGCCCCAATTGGTGGTGGTAGGCGTGTAGGTAATCTCATTACTGCCATCAGGCAGCTCCACCACCTGCACGTTACCGTACTTGGTATTGCCGTAGTCGCCGGTCTGGGAATTCTGCATGTTGGGATTTTCGGGATCAAACCAGTTCATACCGGTTTCGATGTCACAGTCCACGTGAACGGGATTGGCCTTCTTGTCACCCTCGTCGTCAAAGTACCAGCCGCTGAGGGTAAAGGTCTTGCCGTAGTCCAGCACATAAGCTCTTTCCACGAAGATGGTGGTGGGCTGGTTGAAGGGCAGCAGCAGCTCACGGTTGCCCTGCGCATCCTTCGGCAGCCACAGACCGGACTGCTCGTTGTTGGTCAGCACGCTCTTGCCCCACTCCACATCGTCTCTGGCTTCCACACGGGTGATGGTAACCACCATCTTGTAGCCAGTGAGCTTATTATGCTCCTCACTAATGTACCACTCATCGAAATCGTAACCGGTGATATCCACCGTATGGGGATGATAATCAGCCTTGGTAGGATCGGTGGGGTTGGTGGAATCGAGATTATAGATCTGAATATAGGACACGTCCTCGGGCTGATCAGTGCCTTCCGTCATTTTGAACACTTCTTTGGAAACCACTTTGCCGCCCTCCGGGATTTCCTTCGGAACCTCCGCGCTTGCCACGTATTCCATTTCCTCGCTCCAGATCACCTTACCGGTTTCCGGATCCAGTGTTCCGGGCACCTTATAGGCCGTGACCACTGTACCGGGGGTCAGCACCAGACCCTGACCCATGATATCACGGAGGATGGTATCCTCATGCAGCACGATCTCCGTGGTAATCTTGGTGGTGATATCCTGCAGAACATCCTCAAAGTAACCCTGCAGTTCCTCCGGGCTTTCGGTGGTGGAATAATAACCGGAATGTTCGGTGGCTGCATAGCCGCCGTTGGTCTGATAGATGTAATAGTTGCCTACTTTACCGTTTTCTACAACGGGATAAGTTTCGGTGCTGATGGAATAGTTGTTATTATACCTTGTGTAGTACCAGCGATATCCTCCGTTAACAGATCCCCACTTCACCTCATAATAGGTGTTGCCGCTGTTGTTGTGGCGAACAAAGAACTTACCGTTATTCTCCAGAGCCGTACCGTCGGCAGCCTGCGCATAAGCAACGGTAGCCTTGATGTCATCCATCTTCGTGGCATTCGGATAGTTGGAGGACAGGGCGTTCATGTAGTAAGCAGCTTCGCTGGTCGCGTCCACACCGGCACTCTTATAAAGGCCGATAGAATACACATACGCGCCATAGGTATTCTTGGAGATATAGGCCTGCGCAATGGCGTTGTTCGCCTCCGTCACAGCCTGATTGTAATAATCCTGGCTGTAGCTGCTATCAAAGCCCATATAGCCGGGTTCACCGTCGGTGAACATGACCACCATGCGTATACGGCCCTCCTCGGCAGGATTGGATTTCAAAATCTCATTGGCCATCTCCATACCGTAGCTGGCACGAGTCGCACCGTCAGCGCCAAAACCCTCAACCGACTTCAGCAAGCTGGGGTTGGTACCACCGGAGCCGTTAAAGCCCAAGGATACCGGCACCAGCGCATCCACATAGATGCTCTGTTCATAACTACTACCGGTAGTCTCCTCACGGGTGTAGACAGTAACACCTTCGGTCAAAGGTCTGTAGGCCGCACCCACACCGTAGGCGTGGATCTGTCGGGGTTCCACACCGTCACGGTAGGTCCACACATCCGTGTGATAAGTAAAGAACTCCGTATCGGAATACAACTGCTTATTGCCGTAGAGCCACAGACCGCTGCTGTTGCGCGTCAACTCCACAAAGCCACCCACGTTCTGCTCGTTATACGCATAGCCGTACACCGGCTCACCCTGCAGAACTGCCACACGGGCCTCAGCTTCACTGATCAGGTGGCGGTACTCGTTATAATGGGTCAAGAGCAGATACGTATCGCCCACCTTAATGTAGTACTCGCCATCAGCCTTGATGGTTTGGGTATCTGCCAGCGGCGTATAATTAAAGCCGTTAACATTGTACAGGTGGAACTCACCGTTGGAGTCAAACACACCGGTATTAATCCAGCTGTTCGTTGTTTTACCGCCGGTGGCCTTTACGGGATCACTACTGTGACCATCACTGGCGTTACAGGCGTAGCCCACCATGGCGATGCGGTGGTCCACTTCGTTTCTTCTGCCGTGGTCCGCCACGGATTCCACGAAGTTTCCAACTGCATCCTGCAGTGCATACAGATATTCAAAGTTGTTCGCTGCCAGAGAGCCGGACTGGTCCAGCACCATCACGATATCCAGAGGGGTATTCTGCTGGATCAGCGTAGTGATGGGGTTATCCTTGGTCCAGGTGTCCAGCGTGATGGTGTAGGTGCCGTTATCTTCCAGCACCGCCGTCTTGTTGATCTCCAGATTGCTCTCCACCTGCTCGGTATAACCGTCGGAGCCATCGGGCAGGTAGTAGATGATCATCAGATTTTTCACAGGATCGTTGGTAACGGTCATGGCCGGATTGTCCGTTTTATCCATATAGGTGCCGTTTACCATCGCACCGGCGTAAACATATCCTTCAATGGTTTTGGTACTATCCGCTGCCACCACCTTGAGGCCCTCAGCAGAGCCACTCACTTTGGTTGCACTCGCGAGCACCTTGTCGGTGTTCAGTTCCAGATAGCGTATGGTGTAGTCCGTGCCTGTCAGCGGTTCCCACTGAGCAACCAGCGTGACATCCTTGGCCAGGGTGTCGCCCACATAGACGATGCCGTCCTGGATGTACACGTCATCCCGATTATTTCCGCCTTCCTCTGCGCCCTGAACCTTCCAGCCCATGAACACATAGCCTTCGCGATAGGGATAAGCGGTGAACTGCTCGGCATAGCTCCAGGTGTGCATGAACTTGTAGTTCTCATTGCCGGAGTCGTCATCCACCATGAACTCCTCCAGGCCCACCACAGGCGTGGTGGTGTCATTGCCCAGATTCAAGTCCAGATTCACAGCATACTGCTTGGGAATCAGCTTAACTTCCAGCATGACGCCGCTTTCCAGCGAATCCTGCAGGTAGTTGTTGGCTCTTCCGTATACCACAGTGAAGGGGCTGTCCTGATTGTATGCCGTGCCCTCGGCACTGTAAGCGCCGCTCACATTGCCGTAGACTTTGGTGACCTGTGCCTGATATTCGTAGAGTGCGCCTTCGGTGTGCCAGTTCCACACATAGTCAAAGCCTATACCGTTGGAGTTTGCATTGGCAACAAGTTCCACCAGCACGCCGTAGGGATCCACCGTATGCTGAGAGATCACCTGATAGTTATGGATATCGCCCAGATCGCGGTACAGAATCTGTGCCAGCACACCGGTGGGCCGCAGCTTCTCTTGGATCCGGGAGGCATCCACACGGATCGCCTGCTGGTACCGGTCGGGCGTAAAGGTCAGGTGAATATCCACCTGAGACTTAATGGCGAACTCATCGATCAGCACCGCGCACTCTTCTTCGGTGTACACATCGTCCTCGTTGTTGTCGTAACCGCCGGTGTAGTTGCGCACCAGCAGATATACACGGTACTCAGTGCCATCATTGGGCAGATTGGTGAATTCATACTCACCCGTTCCTACGGTGTATTTTCCCTCAGCGTTTTTCGCATAGGTCAGCGGCACACGAACGGACTGAATGTCGTTATAGGCGTCGCCCACCTTTTTCTGCAGAACCACGCGAACCTCTGCGGCGCGGTCAATATCGTGGATATAGACGGTTTGGCCGTCCTGCAGATAGGTAGCATCTGCCGTCACAGTGCCGGACAGGGTGAAGTTGTCGTTGTAGCGAGCGTAATAGGTCACATCGCCGTTAAGCAGTTGGCCGCCCAGATCTTCTACGGGATTGCCCTCTGCATCGGTCCAGCAGACGAAGCGCTTTTCCGGATCTTTAGGCACCGCCACATAGTCGACCAAAGAGGGATAGCGATACTGACCCGTCAAGGTAATGGTGGATTCACCATTTACCGTTCCCTCGTCTTTATCTTCCGCATCTGCGTCAAAGGTCACGGTGTAGGGGTTGACGGTCACAGTGACAGTGGGCTTGCCGACCTGCTGCTGGCCGTCGTAGTAAGCGCCGGTCAGGATAGTCGTGCTCTCGGGGGGATAATCAGGCTTTCTGCCGGCATCGCCATTATACTCCTTAATCGACACAGTTGCCTGATAGAAATCGGAGCCGTCGATAGTGTACGTCTCATGATTACCGCAAGCAGGTACGACCGTGCCGTCGGGCAGGACAAAGGATGTCACTTCCACGCGGTATTCATACGCGTACTCGGTGCCGGACCAGTACTGCCACACGGGGAAAGAGCCGGTACCCATACCGTTTTCATCGATATAGACGGTAGTAGGCGCATTGGCACCCTCCTGCTGGGTGATGGTATGCCAGCCAAGCTCCTCGTTCTCGTTATAACCCCAGTAGGTGACCTTCACGTTCACAGCCTCGGGCATCACTGCCGTTTCATCCTCGACAACAACATCAAATTGGATGTCGAAGTTGTCAGGCTTGTATTGCATCTCCACGGTGATGGTCTGATCCTGCTCTGCGGCAGCATCGTTCTGATAGGTAATCGTTGTATCGTAATTGGACTTGGTACCGGCAACACGATAGATGCCCTGAGGCATATCCTCAAAGACCTCGGTGTAGGTGGTCGCGTTTGTCGTGCTATCGTACACACCATCTGTCAGCGTCAGAGGTTCCCCAACAGGCAGGTTCACGCCGTTTTCCTCACGCATCAGAGTGATGGTCACATCGTCCTTGGTGGAATCATTGTCAAAACCGCCGGTCTCGGCATTGTGGTTGATCGTCACCTCCACCGTGATGTCAATCAAATCTTCCCACTGAGCGGTCAGAGTGATGGTCTTATCAATTTTCTCGGTAATACGCTGGCCGGGGGCATACAGAGTGTCATTCTGGTCCTTCCAGCCCAGGAAGCGGTAGCCCTCGCGGGTGGGAATCTCGGCCACAGCGGTTACTTCCGTTTCGTGTTGATACACTTGAGTGGCAGGAGCTTCGCTCTGCGCACCGTTGGTGTTATAAGCCACGCTGTAGTAATGACATTCCGCGGAACCGTCTTGACTGAAAATCGTCACAGCGTGCTCATGCACAAGCGCGTACTCGCCTTCTCCTTCCTTCGTGTAGATTCCATAGTCACCATCCGCCGTCACCTTGACGCTGTAGACGCCATCGGATCGGTGCTTCAAGGGAATATAGTCGGCGCTGTCATCATTTTTCAAATGAGCGTAGAACTGCACATCCTCATCTTGTCCGGTGATGTCTTTCATGTCTTTGGGCTCACCGTCCAAATAAGTCCCCATAGCCACGCTATACTTGGTCTGCTGATACCACTGCGCATACAGGGTGACATTCCCTGTGACTGTGATGGTGTCACCGGGTGCATACTCCGTGCCGGCGCCGTCCTTCCAGCCTGCAAACAGATACGTGTCCTCACCCTCGTCCTTGCGCAGATCAGTAGGCGCAAGAATCGTGTATGCGGTACCGCTGTCGAGGTTTTCGGCATTCGCAGGCAGCGTACCGGAAGTAGCGCCATTGCCGCTATAGGTCACGTCGTAGCGCACCTCATACTCCACCAGCTTGTAGAGGTACACGGAGGACTGTGTCGTGCTGCGACTCCAGTCACTGTTGTTGTAGCGCAGGTAGTAGGTTCTTCCCCAAGAGCTGTAGTGAATGCGGTACTGACCGCCGCCCAGATCGGTAAAAGTGAGGTTTGTACCATTTCCGCTTGTATAAGCAGAGTCACTCAGTTCCAGCGCATAGCCATCATGTTGAACACGACCGGTGCTGCTGTCAGAAAACTGGAACTGGCAGTCAGCCTCATTAGTAAAACCGGTTTCGATGTAGCTTTTGCCGTTTTCCTGCTTGATCGTCACAGCCTGGTTCTGCAGATCACGATTCCACCAGTCGCTATAATAGAACCGCAGTGCATTGCCGCCGCCGGCTGTACCGGCGTTCACAATCAAGTAGGTCGCGCCCACATCAATGCCGTCGGTATCCAGTTCATAGCGCTGGATCGTCTCCGCAGCGTGGACAATCTGCACCGGCGGCAGCAACGACAAAAGCATGCACACCGTCAGCACAAAAGCAGTCGCTCTCTTCCAGTTTTTCATATATTTAGCTCCTCCCTGAGAAATCGGCACACTTTCACCGGCAGTTTTTTCTGCCGCGAAAACGCCGCTATTATTTCCTTTTTTCTCCGTATCAGCGGCCTGTTTTCCGCCTTATAATTGGATTTCAGACACAAGAATCCATAGTAATACTATCTTATCGTAGAGTATGCCATAAGCGGCGTGACAAACCTGTTACAAAACGCCGCCGGAGCGCCTCAACGACTGAAAAAAATGGAAATATTTTGTTGATCCACTACCCGCTGCACAGTCCCCCACCAGGCCCGTTTTTACCATATTTTGGAATCGCAAGCGATAGATGCAGACCTTGCTACCATTCCAGATATCGCGGTACATGCTGATGTCAATATGCTCCAATACTATCCCCACGTTCAAGAAGAAATTCCTCAAAATGTAATCGACACACTTATATGTACCTAGCCGTTGCATTCCTGACTATACATGCTCCGTCGCATGCAAACCGCCCATTATATGCACTACCATTCTGGTAAAACCGTAAAATTCGTTCCGCACCAGGATTAGCACCGTAATTATTTTCCCTATTTCCCGAAAAAGTGCAAAAACACCAGAAATCGAGGATTTCTGGTGTTTTTGTCAAAGATAAAATCGAACCGCTGACCTCTTGAATGCCATCGGCTCCCGAGGTCCTGGACTCGGTGGAAGTGGCTTAAAAAGTTAGACAAAACCGCACAAAATGGACATTTCACAGTCCATATCGTTCCAACTGGTACATGGCTTTTCGCACTGTTTCTGGTACTAACTCTGGTACTAAAAGTTCCACGAAAATGAAGTGTTCCACGCTTCTCCAGAAACTACCAAATCACCAGTTGAAAGGAACGGCTAGCAATAGTTCTCCTTTTGTCTATTTACAGGTTTAGATTAAACCTAATATTTTAAGTTTATCACTGTTCAACATATTTGTCCATCGAGCATTCTCTGCACAATGCTTCCTCAATTATATACAAACAGATTATTAAACGGGCATCATACATACGTACAATGCCCGTTATTTTATTTACTTCTTACGTTGCCAAACACTCATTCTTCCATAGGGGCCATCAAAGTCATGGACCTCGCGAGTTTTTGTGAAGCGTACTCTCTCAACTGCTCCGCTATCATACTTAGTCTCGGATATATATTTTTTGCCGTTAACCTTAATCCTCAAGTTAAAGCGAAACATAAAGGTTTTTGTTTATGTTTCTTGCGTTCTCGTGATTCGTGGTGATTTCATTTATTTGGTGTTTCTGATTTATTGACTATAGGCCATCAATATGCCATCACTGCAGTTGCAAGAATAATTATATTTGCATACTGTATTATCAATATTATACATAGTTTTCCCAGGATTTCAAGCACCGAAAATTACAGGTTTTTCCGGATAGCGCCGGTACCTTCAACTTTTTTCTCGCGCGTTATTACCTTGCAATAAACTGCAATAAACCCTTCGGGAGTGCGAACGTAATCCCGGAGCGAAACAGTCTAAGGCGGACCCACGTGGTAAACGATTATTTTGACATCTACAATGCTGTACTCAAAAAGCAAAAAAACAGAGCTGTTCAATCAGAACAGCTCTGTTTTTGCACTATCGAACCTTTTGGGGGTCATAGACCACATTTCCTTCGCCGCCATCGGCGCGGCAGAAACGGGAGAAATCCATTGCCTTGGCAATACAGGCAGGCGTACCATCGAAGCCGCGAAAGTGCATGTCGTCGGCATTGCCGGCAAGAATATCGTCGCATACGGCGATCACGCGGTCGACCATATCTACGCAGCCCTCTCCCGTTCCATGGGAATACAATGTACGGTCGTATTTACCGTCTGTCTCTGCCTTCAGCTGCAGCAACCCCTGACGGTATTGTTCCACAGTAGGACAGTCGGGTTCAAAGAGGAAGGTAAATCCGTTGCAGGCATCGCCCAGCAGCAGCATACGCTCTTCACGCAGCAGCACCACAACGCTGCCGGGGGTATGACCGGGTAGCGCGATCACCTCCGCGGTAAGGCCGCCCAATTCAAAGGTCATACCGCCCTCCAGCGGCAGAAAATCCTCCGCTGCACGGGCAGGCAGATAATCCGCAGGTTTGACCGCAGCAAGTACTGCAGGATCACCACCCATCTTGCCGGCACCGCTTACATAGCCCTGACGCACCGGCAACAGGCTGTGGCCTGCATACAAGGGCAAATCGGCAGCGGACAGATAAACCGTGTCAAACTCTCCTGCACCGCAGGCGTGGTCCACATGGCCGTGGGTCAGCACCACCGTTACGGACTTGTCCGTGAGCGCAGAAACCGCTGCCCTCAAGCTGCCAACACCTACGCCGGTATCCAATAGCAGTGCGCGCTCGCTGCCCTCCACCAGATACATACAAACACCGGAAACATCCCGGATGCGGGTGATTCGGTCTGTCACTTTTTCATGGGTAAAACAGCTCATTCATTTTCTCCTTTTGCCGACCGGCTTTTTGCACAGTAACTGACGGAACTGTACAACTTTTGCCAGATTCCCTTCGATACGGATCAAGCCGCTGAGAAACAGCTTGTCAAAGCTGGCCTTTCCCCGGGCCATGGCAAGCAGGTGGTCGAAGCCGACCGTGATCTCGGCATCGGCATTGTCCGAACGCCAGGGATTCATCGTAAACACCGCCCCACGCTCATCGTGAAGGAACTCAACATGGATGGTTCCCTGCATCCGTCCGGTCACGTTCAGTTGAATGACACGGTGGTAATTCTGAGAAAAACTACTGCCGTATTTTTCGCAGTTCTCCCTGTCCAGTTGCTCGTATACCCGCTTGAGTTGCGCAAAAGCCTCCTCAAAAGGAAGGGTCTCGGCGCTGTTGTCTTGCACAATATCAGCGTACATCCGGCAATATTGGAGCGAACTTTTTTTCCATGAGAAATCCTTCGTCATGCAGCGTTTCCGCATCTTTTCAAAGGTTTCTCCATCTGCAAAATAAACCTTCAGTGCTTCCATAACCGCCAGATACAGATCCTTGCCGGTGTAGTTTGAGAAGGAAAAGCCGTCACCGATGCCATCAAACTGGCTATACGGTCGGACAGAATCCTTCAGGCCGCCGGTTTCGTGGACCACCGGCACGGTTCCGTAGCGCATGGCCATCATCTGACTCAAGCCACAGGGTTCAAATCTGGAGGGCATCAGATAGAAGTCTGCACCGGCAAAAATCTCGCTTGCCAGCTGTTCGGAGTAATCACTGGAGAAGCCCAGCTGTCCGGGATATTTTTCGGCACACTCGGTAAAGTAATCAATGTACTTCTGCTCGCCCTGTCCAAAGATAATCAGCTGGATGCCCAAATCCATCAACTGAGGAAGGATTTCCCGGATCAGTTCCACACCCTTCTGCTCTACCAGTCGGGCCACACTGCAGAACAGGGGGAACTCCCGCTCCTGCTCAAGACCGAATTTTTCCTGAATCTCCGCCTTGCAGCGGGCTTTTCCCTCCATATCTTTCACCGTAAAGGAAAACGGCAGACGCTGATCCAAACCGGGGTCATAGTGATCCATATCGATGCCGTTGAGGATGCCCCGTAGCTTGTTTTCCACCATATCCACCACACCCTGGAGGCCGTGAGCAAACTGCGGATCATGCAGTTCCCGGGCATAGGTGGGCGAAACGGTAGAAACCGCATCGGCCATCAGCATGGCACCCTTCATCAGGTTCACATCCTGCCGCCCCTGGAATTCATAGGCCAGGCCGCCATCATACCAGCCCCAGGGCAGCGCAAAGGTCGTGGTCAGCTCCTCGGCACCGAACTGGCCCTGGTAAGCCATGTTGTGGATGGTGTAAACGGACTTGATTCCCCGCAGTTCCTTACGCCAGGTCTGATCGTTTTTCAGATAGATAACGGCCAGAGCCGTTTCCCAGTCGTTGCAATGAAGAATCTCCGGCATAAAGTCCAGCTCCGGAAGAACTTCAATGATGGCACGGCAGAAAAGGGCAAAACGAAGCTTGTCGTCATCATAACCGTAGAGCTTTGGGCGATCAAAGAAGGGATCGTACTCCACGAACCAGACCGTGACACCATCCCGCTCACCCCGGTATAAACCGCAGTCATAGGTTTTTTCGCCATGCTGCACGGAAATGACCTTTTCCTTTTTCAGCACATCGGAAAAGCGGCTGCGGACACAGGCGTACAGCGGTGTGATGATCGCAACGTCATTTCCTTCCCTCTGCAGCGCAGGAGGCAGGGAAAATGCCACATCTGCAAGGCCTCCGGATTTACTGAAGGGGGCACACTCACTGGTGGCAAACAGAATTTTCATTTCTCTACCTCCCATCTTCATATACAAGCGTACTCAGTCGGGATATCAGCCCGGCTATGTTCTCTTGGTTCAATCCCAAGAAAAACGCATGACTCAGTTCCCGGAAAGTCTGGGTTGTAAATTCCCGGTTATCTTCCATCAAAAGCCCCAGCAGTTGGGGTAACTCACGGCCAAGGATTTCCTTTGCCCTGTCATCCCCCGCCAGTTGGGAGAGTCTGGAATCCATATCATACAGTCTTCGATAGTCTTCCAACGGCATATAGTGATAGCGATACACGCCCGCAGTCAGCAGCAGCGCGTCCTCTCCCCTTCCGGGCAGGACCACCTGTGCAGAACACCCAAACGGAATCTCAAGGGTAATGTCCAGTTCACCGTTACGGCAAATCTCCCACCGGCAGCGATACTTGCCGGATACGCTTTGATAAGCTGCGTCCATGAACCCAATGCGGATATCCGGGCACGGGGCAAGGATCGCCCGTCGGAAGCCATGTTCTCCGGGTCGAATACCCGCAAGATACCCGTAAACATATTCCATGACAGAACCGTAGGCATAATGATTCAGGCTGTTCATGCCGGTTCCGGAGATCGTTCCATCCGGCAGCAGGCTGTTCCACCGTTCCCAAATGGTCGTAGCACCAAGGTTGAGGCAGTACATCCAGCCGGGGAATCCTTCGTTCAGCAGCAGGTCGCAGGCCAGCGTTTTCATGCCATGCTCTGCCAGCACCCCGCACAGCAGCGGCGCACCCACAAAACCGCAGCGGATCTGGAAGTTATCATAGCGAAGGCGCCTCTGAAACTGTTCCAGCAGCACCGTCTTATCCGTCCAAAGGCCAAATTTCAGCGCAGCCACATAGGCCGCCTGGGTGTCCACAGACAATCTGCCGCTTGGGGTAAAATAGGTATTCAGAATGTTCCGGCGAATTTCTTCTGCCAGTGCATGATATTTTTGATGTTCCGCATCCCTTCCCAGCAGCCGGGCAAACCGGGCTGTGATCTGGGCGCTGTTCATCCAGTAGATGCTGGCAAGGTAGGTGTCATCCGTTCCGCCCTTGAAACTCTGGGGCGTAATGCCGTCCTGTGCAAGCCAGTCACCGAACTGAAAGCCCGTTGTGTACAAATATCCCGGATTATTGGCAGCAACATAGTCCACCCAATCCCGCATCAAGACATAGTGCTCCGCCAGTTCCTCACGGCTGCTGCCAAAACGCAGCAGGGTTTCCGGAATCAGGGCAGAGGCATCTGACCAGATACCGCAGGCGGTAAAGTCATTTTTGCTGGGCACATAGGTGGGAACTGCGCCATTATGGCGCTTTTGTTCCGCCCGCAGGAACCTAAGAAAGTTTCGGTAGAATGCCCGGCAATCCATGTTATAGCAGGCCGCAGGGGCAAAGACCTGGGCATCCCCCGTCCATCCCAGCCGTTCATCACGCTGGGGACAGTCCGTGGGAATTCCAATGAAATTCGATCGCTGGCTCCACAGTACATTCTCATACAAGCGGTTCAGCTTCGTATTCCCTGTTTCGATCCATCCTGTCCGATCCAGTTCGGACTGCAAAACAGGACTTTCAAAATCCGCAGGCGTGATCTCTCCGAGCCATCCGCTCACCCGGACATAGCGGAATCCGTAGAAGGTAAACTTCTGACAGACTGTTTCTTCTTCACCGTTGCTGATATAGGTAAAGCCGCCGGTGGCATTACGGTAATTGTCGTTGTAGAAATTCCCCTGTTGTAAAACCTCACCAAAATCAAACTGCACCTTCGTGCCTTTGGGAAGTGCCGCCCGGAAGCGAAGCCATCCCGCGTGATTCTGGCCGAAGTCCAGAACGGTTTCTCCCACAGGGGTCGTCAGGATTTGCTGCACCGACAGGGTCAACACCTCTTTGATCGGAGGGCTGATCCGGTCCTGCAGACGCAAAGGAACCATCATCATGCAGACGGTACGTTCTGTGCCGGCAGCATGAGTGCTGTCCAGAATTTCCCCGTCATAAATGCCGTTGTCTCCGATTCCGCTCTCCTGCCAGGTCCAGCTCTCGTCAGTTCCGATCACCGCTTCCGTGTCATCGGTATACCGAACATGAAGCTCCGCCAACAAGGCATACCGCTGTCCAAAAGGCGGGGCATTTTCCAAGCCGAAGCGGCCTTTATACCAGCCATTCCCCAGTGTTACTTCCAGGCAATTGTCCCTCTGTAGCAAATGCGTCACATCGTAACTCTGGTATTGAACTTCCTCCTCATAGTCCCAGATACCGGGCGTCAGCACCTCATCGGTAACGGGTTTTCCGTTCAGATGTGCATGATACAGACCCAGTCCGGTAATGTACAGCCGGGCGGAAGAAATCTCTTGTTCAGCTATAAATTCCTTTCGCAGCACCGGGGCAAATTCTCCTGTGCCTACCGGTGTAATCCACTTGCCAACCCAGGGCTCATCCATTTTTCCGGTTTCAAACCAGGTTTTTCCCTGATGCGCTGCACCTGCATTATCCCGCACAGTTACACAAACCTCATATCGGGTACGGCTTTTACACGGGATGTCCAGAACCGTTCCCTCCCAGGGGAGATCTCCTTCTTTCTGCCAAAGAAGTGTCGCCTCTTGCCACACCTGAATCTCTGTGTGGACAGGATATTTCCCCTCTGCTGATTCCACCTGCCAGGACAAAATCAACGGGGTAACGGAATAGCCCATTGGGCAGGTCATTCCATTGATCTTCAGATTGGTTACAGCCATAGCAGTTACTCCTTCGACAGTTTTCAAAATGCCGCACCCCACCAACAGGGTGCGGCATTTATTCGTCTAATTACGCACGGTTGGCCATGAATTCCATGACCTTTTCTGCGGCATAAGCGCCGCCCAGCTTCTGCAGCTCAGCAGACATCTTCTTGACATTTTCAGCGTAAACGGGGTTGGTGGTCAACTCATGAATTGCCTCACGCAGGCGCTCGGGAGTCAGCTCCTCTTTGGGGATCATGATGCCGAGACCTGCATCCACCATGCACTTGGCAGTGAATGCCTGCTCGTCCATCTGGGGGATCGCCAGCATGGGCACACCATAGTAAGCAGCTTCCATAACAGAGCCAATACCGGCGTGGGTAATGAAGAAATCGGCATTTTCCAAAACCTCCAGCTGGGGCAGGAAGGAGAATGTTCTGACATTGGCAGGGATCTCACCGATCTCTTCCTTGGTCAGCGTGGAACCGACAGAGGAAACCACACGCAGATTCATATCCTTCACCACACCGTACAGAATGTGGTAGAACGCAGGCCATGCGTTAAACAGCGTACCCAGAGAAGTGTACATCAGGGGGGCATCGCCCTCGGGAGCCTCCCAAGTGCCGGAATCCACGCGCTTCATGATCTGGGGACCGGCAAAGACGAAGCTGTCATCAAAGGTGGCAGCTGCGGGGTGGAAAGAGGCGGGCTGCGTGACGATGTTCAGATCGCCGGTGCCCTCGAAGATGCTGTAAACATCATAAACAGGGGTGCCATATTTGGTAGCCAGCTCCGTTGCCAGCTCCTTGGCCTTTGCACGGGCGGGATGGGTGTCGGGATAGACGGGCCAGTGACGGCACAGAGAGAACTTATCGTTGGCGGCAAAGCTGGTAAAGAGCATGATCATAGGCACCTTCAGCTCGGCGGCGGCCAGACGGCCGGCGATGGCGATGGCGTCCACGATGACGGCGTCGGGCTTGTCCTGACGCAGCACTTCCATAATGGACTCGATGGTAGCCGCACCCTCGGACAGGAAGCGCAGAGGCAGTTCGGCCATCATATCGGTGGCGATATCCTTGTCAGCCTGGCCGTTGTTGGTCAGTGCGCTGCGGACTTCCTTGTAGTCAGCGCCGATGGTTTCCACCATTTCCTTGTAGCGGGGGACAGTAAAGTACGTAACCCGGTTACCTTTTTTCACCAGTTCTGCGATCATCGGCAGAGAAGAGAACACATGGCCGGAAGCGCCCAAAGTGATCATCGCAAAATGCATAATAATTTCCTCCTGTATATTGTGGTTGATTTACATTGTTATCGTCACTGTGCCCTTGACAGAAGTCAGTGTCACTGTGCCGGGACTGTCTGCCTCTATTTTCCTCGCTACCAGCAGTGCCCGTCCGTTATAGGTTGATACAGTCGTGTCCAAATAGTTGTACAGCGGTTTGGGGTCTGCGCTGCCAAAACCGAGAATTTGCAGGTTCATCGAATCTGCGATCGTCACAGGGCAATCATGGCAGGGCGCAGTATTTCCGCAGTCATCAGCTACGGTGACGGGGATATAGCGAAGTCCCTCAACCGTTGCCTCTTCTGCATATCCTCGCAGGGATACCGCCTCAGCTGCAGTTGTAAGAGAAAATCTTCCGATAACCTTCCCCTTTTCGTAAGAGATCGCCTCCAGAATACCCGGACGGTATTCTGTTTCGAATCGGGCAATATATCCGGCTTCTTCGCCTGCCGGGCATTTCCCGATGATCTCTCCGTTGCACAGCAATTCCACAGTATCTCCGGCGGCATATACTTCCACCACGACCGTCTTCCCTTCCATTCCGGGCCAGGTCCAGCAAGAAATACTGTCGCTGAGGATCCAGGGTGTTTTGATCAGCGTCTGGCCGTATTGATCCGGTCGCTGCACGGCGATATAAGGATCGGTGCGCAGGCCAAAGACAATCTCACGGAAATAGGACTGGGGCCGACGGAAGCCGGTAATATCCAGATCGCCGCAATAGGCAAGCTGGCAGGGATATTGGGCTCCGAAGCCTCCCTCGCCAAACGCATAGGCGGGAATTCCCAGCCCGGCTTCACCCAGATAGTCCCAACCGGTCCATGTGAAGTCACCGATCACGGAGGGGAGCTTTTTGACAAGGGGCCAGTTCCGGGCAATTTCCGGCGGGTAGGTTTCGCTGCCAACCACGACTCTGTGTTGATAGGTCTTCCCATCCGATTCATAGCGGGCTGCCATGTAGTTATACCCCACTGCATCCATACCGGCAGACGCCGTTTCCAACAGGTGGGAAATAATGGGATGCTGCACAATGTCATCCATGTGGGTATCCATGGCTGTCATGAAGTCATTCACATCGCCATCCGCTTCTCCCTGAGGAGATTGGGAGAGGATATCTGCCATGATCTGTCCCACCGCATCACCGGCGGCAAACACACCGTTGATGGATACCAAGGAATATCGCGTTCCATCCAGCCGCTTTACAAACCGCCCCATTTCCCGGCTCAAAGCCGCCCCCTGCGGGGCGCCGATCTCCGGAATCTCATTGCCCAGAGAATACAGGATCACGCTGGGATGGTTATAATTCTTCTCCACCATGGCAGCGATATCCTTACGCCACCATTGATCGAAGTGCAGCGAGTAATCGTTATCCTTTTTAGGACGCGTCCACATATCGAAGGCCTCGTCCATCACGTACATACCCAGTTCATCACAGGCACGGAGCAACACGGGAGATGCAGGATGATGGGCCATGCGGATGGCGTTAAAGCCTGCTTCTTTCAATTTTTTGATTCTGCGGTATTCGGAACCGTAATGCGTTACCGCACCCAGAACGCCGTGGTCATGATGAATGCAGGCGCCCCGGAGTTTGACCGCTTTTCCATTGACCTGCAGGCCGCGGAGGCTGTCCAACTGTAAAACCCGGATGCCAAACGCATCCTCTGCACGATCACATAACGCTTCTCCTCGCAGAAGTCGGACTTCACATCGGTAAAGCTGCGGTGTTTCGTCTGACCAGCTCTGAGGGTTGTGCACATTAAGCCGCTGTGAAACCGCTTCCTTCATGCCTCCTGCCAGAGAAATCGGGAACTCCGCTTCTGCAGCACAGCTTCCATCGGGCGCCGTCAGTTGAACCTGCACCCGCAGATCCCGACGCAGATGATGCCGGTTGTGCAGATCGAAAGAAACCCCAACCAGCGCATAATCCGCCTCCAGCGCTTCCGTTGTGATCCGCAGACTGCCGTCGGGAATATAGGTGATGCCACCCGACAACAAATGCACATTCCGGTAAATGCCACTGCCGGAATACCAGCGACTGTTTGGCATTGCACTGTTTTTCACCAGCACACGCAGTTCGTTTTCTTCTCCGTAGCGCAAGGCATCATCCAATTGCACACGGAAAACAGAATAGCCATAGGGCTGCGTCGCCAGAAACTGACCGTTCAGATATACCAGCGCATTACAGTAAACGCCGTCAAATCGAATGGAGACGGTCTGTTCTTTCCATTCCTCCGGTGCAAAAAAACGTTTTACATAAACATAGTTTCCGCCATCCCGGTATCCGGTCGCGCCGCCATTGGGGCTATCCGGTCGGGCTCTGCGCTCCAGCATGGCATCATGAGGAAGTGTAAGATCACGGGCATCCTCCGGGATAGACCAGACCAGAGAAAAGGCATTGATCTCTTCCCAGAACTTCCATTCTTCATTAAAGTTCCGACAAATCATAAAGTATTGCTGCCATACAGCTTCAACATATCTTCCTTATTGACAAAGAAGGATGCACCGCCCCAGCGAACGCGGCAGAGTTTCTTCTCCGGGTCACCGGCTTCGGCATACTTATGGTTCAGCTTATCCTCGATCACCGCGTCGCCGGCATAGATGTGCTCTACGAGCCCAATGTAGTCATCCAGATAGGAATGGGCGATGGGGGTACCGTTGTGGGCGGGCAGAATGGTATGCCAGACGCCCTGCAGCTGTTTCAGCCGCAGCATATTCTGATGATGTGCCCGGAGCTTCGTATCCAGGTCAAATACATATCCGGGAATGACTTCCGTTTCGTACATCAGCACCTGTGCGCTCTCCAGCTCATCACCCACGAAAAGATAGCCGTTCTTCTCATCGAGGAAGGCCAGAGAACCGTTGGAGTGTGCAGAAATATCCAGCAGCGTGATCACACGGCCACCCAGATCGATGGTGTCACCATCCTTGACAAATACGCACTCATAGTTGGGATAAGGCAGCTTGGAGGCATCGAAGGGCAGGCGGTAGCAGGTATAGATATCGCCCTTGCAGCCCGGCAGCATATACACTTGCTCCCACTCGCCGTTGCCGCCGGAGTGGTCGAGATGTCCGTGGGTATTGAACACCACCACGGGCTTGTCCGTCAGCTTCTCCACCAGTGCGCGGAGATTTCCCGCACCCCAGCCGGTATCGATCAGCAGCGCCTTTTCCTCGCCTTCCAGCAGGTACATATTCTGGCTGCCGCCCATAAAGTTGAGGATCCATGTATCTTCATTGATCTTCCAAGGCATATAGGAGCCAAATATTTCGATCAGATTGGGTTCCATAGTCAGTCTATCCTTTCTAATTTGGTTACAAAGACCTCCGCAGCATCGCCGCGGAGGTCTTTCTCAGCGCACAATGCGGCCGATTTGGTTTGCGTATTTATTGTTTCGATGACAGCGCTCGCTCTTTCTTCTCCTTCCACATCTGGTGCAGACCCACCTTGTAGATGTTGGAGGAATAGATCAGGAACAGCAGCACCACCACGCCGTCCATCACCGTCTTCATGGAGCTGCCACAGCCCAGACGAATCAGACCGGAGGTAAGGCATGCCTGGCAGAAAGCACCGATGATGACACCGATGTTTCGGTCAGAGTGCTTGGCCAGGGCATTACCCACGAACATAGGCAGGAAGGCGCTCATCATGTAGGAAGAGCTGCCCAGACCCGCCTTGGGTGCCACCATACCGTTCTTGCACAGGAACAGCACGCCTGCACAGGCCATCATGGCACCGGCGATCACGTAGCAGATGACCGCGTTTGTATTTTCATTGACGCCCACCTCCACGGCGTTCTTTTGGCCTGTTTGGAGGGAGCGGCAGTTATAACCGAATTTAGTAAAGTTAAGCAGATAAATGAGAATGACCAGCACCACTGCTGTCAGCAGAATGCTATACAGGGGCTCGCTCCAGATGAGGAGATCGAACTCGGTCATCAGGCGCACACCCTTGGCCTTATTGATGGTAAAGCCGATGGCCTCAAAGACCATGGCAACGCCCAGAGAGGACACCATGGGAGGCAGTTTCAGGGTAATGTAGATAATACCGGAGACGAGACCGCAGGCCATACCGACAACAATGCAGACGAGCAGCATCGCAACAGGTCCGAGATCTAACTTCGCAGCAAGGTTACCGCCGGCAATGACAGAGAGCAGCAGCACGGAACCTACGGAGAAGTCGAATCGGCCGGAGGTCAGGTTGTAGGACAGCGCCAATCCGATAAAACCGGAATAGAGCGTGTTGTAGAGGATGGTGCGCAGATCGCCGGCTACGCCGAAGCCGGGGCCAACAAAGATGTTGGTCACCGCCATAAACAGCAGGTAGACGATCACCGCAGGGGCGATGGTGATCAGCGCATTCTTGGAAATCAGCTTCAGCTTGTTCATAAGAACACCTCTTCTTTCGGGGCAGAGGCAGGCGGTTGCCCGCCTCTGCCCCTGTTTGGTGTAATTACTTTGTCTGCTTATACAGACAAAAGAAGATACAGATTAGTCAGCGCGGCGAGCCTGGATATCAGCAGCGGAGACAGCAGTGTACAGAGCCTTGTAATCGTCCACGGTCACATCGGGGTTGTTGGAAACCAGCAGGCTCTTGACATCGTCGATATCGAAGACCCAGCCATTCTCGCCGCCCTGAACGGTGCCATAGTAGCCGGCCTCTTCCACATTGGCGACCTTCCACCAACCGGCGTTGACCAGAGGAGCAGTACCGTCAGCATTGCGGATGGGAGTACCGTTCACAGCGTTGATGATCAGGGGGATACCCATGCCGAAGACATCGATGATCTCGGTAGCAGTACCGACATAGAAGCCGGCGCCGAACATACCGATAGCACCCTCGGACATGGTCTCGCCGGCGGCAGCGACCTTGATCTGGCCGAACTTACCGGCATCCTGCATGGGCTTGATCCACATCAGAGCGGTCAGGGTGGAGTACAGGCCGTCCACGCCTTCCATGCTCAGAACCTCGGTCTGACCGGCCTCGAAGCCGCCGTCAGTGCCGGGGAAGCCGGCAACCTCGTACACCAGCTCAACATCCACGCCCTGGGCCTGGAAGTCAGCAATGGCATCCATGGCGCCCTGCCAACGATCGATGAACATCTGAACGCCGAAGTTCTTACCACCGGAGACACCGGCGATCTTCTTGCAGCCGGCATTGACCAGAGCCTCGATACAGGCGTAACCATAATCATAATCGGCCTCGCCAACATAGAAGGAGCCCAGATAGTACTCGCTGTTCATGATCTCGGGATTCTCAACGATGGCCTTGTTGGCGCCCTGACCGAAGTAGTACATACCGTACTCAGCGCACTTCAGGAAAGCCTGCTCGTTGGAGACGTTGTAGTAGCCGAACACGGCCTTGCAGCCGGCAGCGGCGCAGGCGTCGATGAAGGCCAGCTCACCCTCGGGGGTGCTCAGAGCCTCGGAAGCCATGATCTCAATGTTGAACTCCTCAGCCAGATACTGGAAATAGCTGTCCAGCACCAGATACTGCTCGGCAGTGGGGTCATAGTTGACGAAACCGATCTTGATGGGCTCGTCGGTGGGAGCCTTCTCACCGCAGGCCACCAGGCTCAGAGCCATGACCAGGGCCAGCAGGAGAGCAATAAACTTCTTCATGTTTTCTTTCCTCCTTAAAATTTTGGAACCATTTTTTCTATGTAAACAGGACGTTTCCCGTTTCCATACACACTTTAGCGGGGCAGCAGCTTCGTGCGATACGTCATGCTGGCCACATAGACCACGGCAATAAAGACGATGGCACGGAAGATCTGCACCATGGCGGTGGACAAGCCCATCATGGTAAGGCCCATGTTCAGCACCGTAATGGTTGCTGCACCGATGAGGCCGGCACTGATGCGGCTGCGGGGGCCGCCGGTCAAAGGCATACCGCCCAGCACGAGGGCCACCATCACATCGGTACCCATAGAGCTGCCGGTGGCGGAACCTGCCGTGCGGGAGCGCATCAGCATCACGAAGGCGGCCAATGCCACACCGAAGGCGGCCACCACGAAGGCCAAAAGCTTCACCTTGGGAGCGCTGAGACCACTCTGGCGGAAGGTGTCGGGGTTACCACCCAGAAGCTTCACCTCGCGGCCAAGGCGGGTGTAGTTAAACAACACCAGGCACACCACGAAATACACAACCAGAACCACCAGATTCAGGCCCGTCAGCTGGCCTTTGTTCAGCGTCACAATCTCCTTGGCAGCGTTGGAGAAATAGATGGTCGTCTCGGTACCCATCATCACCAGCACCAGTGCGCTGAGGATAGATCCCAGCACGATGGTCACGATGAAAAGAGGCACCTCCACATAAGAGGCGAAAATACCCTTGAGGATATTCAGCACCAGAGATGTGGCGAGGCAGGCAAGGAAGATCACCAGCGCGCTGCCGGTGGCAATACCGGCATAGCAGCCCACCACGGCGGACATACACAGGGTTCCTCCCATGGACATATCAAAGCAGCCGGCACCAAAGACAAACACGGAGCCAATGGACACCAGTGCCGTCTGCATGACAGTGGCAAGCATACCCTGCAGCGTAGCGGGCGCTAGGAGTCTGCCCTTTGTCAGAACGGCAAAGACGATAACCACCAGAGCAAAGCCAATGATGGGGAAGTATTCTTTTAAGGAAGCGGCAAGTTTTTTCATCTGCTCTCCCCTCCTTAAATCATGCAATCAATGATCTGACTATCGGTCAGATCGGGGCTGCGGAAGAACTCACCGGCCAGTGTGCCGTCCTTTAGGATCAGCAGACGGTCAGACATACCGATCAGTTCGGTCAGTTCCTCAGAGATCATAATGATGGTCTTCTCCTCTGCCTTCATATCCTCAATGAGCTGATACATGGCCGCCTTCACGCCGATGTCCACGCCGCGGGTGGGGCAGTCGAGGATCAGAATATCGCCGTCGCGGCCGATCCACTTGCCGAAGACCACCTTCTGCTTGTTGCCGCCGGAGAGGTACTGCACATTCTGGTCGATAGAAGCGCATTTGATGGACAGGGCTTCTACCTGACGGTTGACATAGACCTTCTCCGAGGCGGGGGTGATAAAGATACCCTTTTTGATCTTATCAAAACCGCCGGAGGCGATGTTGTCGCGAATAGATGCGGCCAAGACCAACGCTTCTTTGTCGCGATCCTTGGACACATAGCCAAGGCCGAGGCGCATAGCCTGACGGGGCGTGGTGATCTCCTCGCCGGAGGGCACATGGGTCACAGAACCGGTCAGCAGCTTTTCTTCACCGAAAATCACCTTGCCCAACTCGTGCATACCGCAGTGAGACAGGCCGCCGATGCCCAGTATCTCACCCTTATGTACCTGCATGGAGAAGTTCATCAGCAAACCGGAGCCGGAGGTCACGTCTTTCACATCCAGTACGATCTCATCGCTGAGAGAGCCGTTCCAGTCGGTGCGGTAGTACTTCTCGCCCATCTCGCGGCCCACCATGTGCTTTTTGATCACATTGGCATCAAATTCGGAGCGGTCGAGGGCGGTGATATAATTGCCGTCACGCAGCACCACCATACGGTCACAGATCTCCATCAGCTCCTCCAGATCGTGGGAGATGAAGATGACGCACTTATCCTCATCGCGCATCTTGCGCATGATACCATAGATAATATCGCGGCCACGCTGGCTCAGAGCCGTGGTGGTCTCGTCCACCACCAGCACCTCGGGATCGGCCACCATTACGCGGGCCAGCTCCACCAACTTGCGATCCTGAATGTTCAGGCGGTCAATGTACCAGCCGGCATCGATCTCGTTGCAGCCGATGTCATCCAGTGCTTTCTGTGCCGCGGCGATCATGGCGCGGCGGGAGATCACACCGTGGCGGCGGAACTGCTCTTCTTTTCCTAAAAAGATGTTCTGCGCAATGGTGATGCCGGGAACATAGCCCTGCTCCTGCACGATCATGCCGATACCCTTCTTGGCACCCTCGATCATGGTAGAGACCTTGTGCAGCTCGCCCTTATAGTAAATCTCACCGCTGGTAGCACCCTGCATACCGGCCACAATGGAGGTAATGGTAGACTTACCCGATCCGTTCTCACCGATAAGTCCGGTAATCTGGCCGCGATAAATCTTCAGATCCACATGATTTAACGCCACCGTGGGGCCGAAATGTTTGCAAAGCTGCCGCGTTTCGATAATCAGCTTTTCCTTGTTCATAGCGCATAACACCTCATTATCTCTTGCGTTTTACCGCAGAATCTTCTCGGATAGTTGCAGTGACGCCGATTATGTTATTTCACTATATCATACTCCTCACCCAATCGTACACACACGATCTTGTGCAAAATCCGACTTTTCTTGTCCTCCATCTTGACAGTTACTCGCATAAAAGACTATAGTATAATCGGAAATATTGAAAGGGAGGCATTTTATGGAGCAGAGCAAGAAATATGCAACCATAGGCATGGTTTACGACCTTCTTGTTGAAATGCACCAAAAAACAGGAGAAGACTACTCTTTTCCGGCAGCCATTGCCACTTTGGAAAACGAGAGAAAACTCATGCACGTCCCCTTTCCTCTTCCGCCTTTTCATTCCGGAATGGACATGGACGAATTTGTTTCCTTTATCCGTGGGCTAAGCGTTTATGCCGACCCCATCATTCCACAGGTTCGCACATATATGTTTGATCCCTCCGTGGAGGAGGTCGTACTGTTTCCCGACAGCCGCGATGTGTTCTGCATTCTGAATATGCCCCACATGGTTACCATCCCACACACCCACAACTTCTTTGAAATTACCTATGTACTCAAAGGAAGTTGTACGTTTATCTTCGAAGGCGAGACCGCTACTCTGGCCGAAGGTGACCTGTGCATCGTCTCACCCCGTTCGCGGCACAGTCTGCCGCTGGAGCCGAGTTGCATCGCCCTGTCTGTGATGGTACGGCAGAGCACCTTTGACTCGGTATTCGGCAATCTGCTCACACAGCGGGATCTTGTCAGCCTGTTTTTCCGAAACAATCTCTACGATACGAAGCAGACAAACTATCTGCTGCTGAAAACCGGCAATGATCTTTCCTCTTTCCATACCATTCAGCAGCTTGTCTATGAGAGTAATTCTCCGGAATCCTACGCCAACGATTGCGCCATCAGCCTTTTGAATCTGTTTTTGGCTCGCACGCTGCGGGCAGCCAGTGCCGCCATTACGCTGCACCATTACGATGGCTATTCACAGAAAGATTTCGACTTTGCACTGGTACTGCAGTATATCCAGCAAAACTATCGCACCGTTACGCTGTCTTCTCTGGCCAAAACTTTTCATTTCAGTGATGCGTATCTCAGCAAGCTGATCCGCAAAAACCTGAATCAGAGTTTTACCGATATTCTTCGCACGTTAAAGCTAAACCACGCTATGGAGTATCTTCTCAATACATCCATGAAGATCAGCGAAATCGCCGATGCTGTGGGTTACGATTCGGTAGATCACTTTTCTCGCACCTTCCGCAACATTTATGGCGTACCACCCACGGAATATCGCCAAACCAATCGCGGTAAATAATCCCAGATTCTTGCAAGGAGGGCCATTCCATGCCTCTTTCTATCACTTCTTTCCAAATCAACGGTATGCAGCATGTCGCTCTTTCCGACAGTACTGATGCCGCCATCGCCCTTTGCGTAGAAGGCACTGCAACGGATATGCACTTTACGCTGAAGCAGAACAATATCATTTGCTGGACCAGCGAGCCGATGGCATGGACGCCCTATTGCACTCTGCACCTTCCCTTGAAACCCAGGCAGCAGTATACCCTCCATGCGACCGTGAAAAACGGCACCGACTGCTGTGCCTCTTCCTTGCCCCTCTACACGGGACTGATGGGAGAGAAATGGCAGGCACAATGGATCGAACCGCAGCAGGAAAACGGCATTCCTGAACGCGATATTTTGTTCTTCGAACAGTTCATCCCCTCCCCCGACCACTTTGGCGGACATGGCCGCCTGCGTCCTGCCCGGGAACTTTCCCGCCGCTTTACACTGGAGCAGCTGCCTCGGTGTGCCACGCTGTACGCCAGTGCCCACGGCGTATACACCCTCTATCTCAATGGCAAACGTGTGGATTCCCGCCGTTTGGCGCCCGAAACCACACCCTATGAAACCATGCTCTACTACCAGCTCTACGATCTGACCGGTCTTTTGCAGGTCGGAGAAAATGAGCTGACGGTACTGCTGGGTGACGGCTGGTGGATTGGCCGCATCGGCCTCACCGGTCACAGCTGCCAGTACGGCGACCGCCTCGGCTTTTTGGGACAGCTGGAGCTGATGTACGAAAACGGCACGGAAACCATCGTCACCGATGAACAGTTCCACTCCCGTCCCTCCCACATCGTCTATTCTGATCTGATGATGGGTGAGAAATGGGATATGACCGCGCCCTCTGCCGAATGGCTCCCCTGCGCCGTTGTCGGAAACGCCGACGAAACGCTGACGCTGCAGACGGTAACACCCGTCACGGCCTGGACTTCGCTGGAACCTAAACACATCTTTACCGCGCCTAACGGGGAACTGATCGCAGATTTCGGCCAGTGCCTTGCCGGTGTGGTGGAAATTGCGCTCACCTGTGAAAAAGGTCGTGCGGTCACACTGGATCACAGTGAGACACTGGATCGTGACGGAAACTTCTTCCGCAATATCTTAGGACGCAACAAGGACCAGCAGGATATGGTGATCTGTGGCGCGGGCGAAACGGTATTCTGCCCCGAGTTTACCTATCACGGCTTCCGCTATGTCCGTATCCTCGGCGCAGCACAGGAGGAGATCGCCTCCCTCCGGACTCTGTGCGTCGGTACACCTCTTGAAAAAACCGGCACATTCGCCTGCTCTCATGAGGGACTTACACAGCTGCAGAACAACATCTGCCGCTCTGCCCGCAGCAACATGGTCTCCGTCCCCACCGACTGTCCCCAGCGGGAAAAAATGGGCTGGACGGGCGACATCCTCCCCTTTGTGACCACCGGCAGTTTCAACTACGATTTGCGTGGTTTCCTCGGTGCATGGCTCCGCCAGATGCGCGCCTCCCAGTCGGAGGACGGCGGCATCCCCATCATCATCCCCTCCTATCCTGCTCAGACGGCAATGCAGATCAAGACCAATGGCGGCAACACCTCTTCTGCATGGAGTGATGCCTGCGTACTAGTGCCTCTGCGCCTGTACAGGATGTACGGCGATAAGCAGCTGCTGCAGGATAATCTCCCCATGATGGAACAATGGATGGGCTATATCGAGAAGGCAAGCCACGACTACCTCTGGCAGGATGGCTACCACTTCGGTGACTGGCTCATCCCCAGTTATCAGGACGATATCGACGGCGGCACCAAGGCTACCGCCAAGGTCATCGCCGCCTGCCAGTACGCCATCACAACCGAATCTCTCATAGAGGTGCTGGAAGCCCTCGACGAGCCCCAGGCAAAGATCGATCACTACCGCACTTTGCTTGCCAACATCCGCAGTGCCATCGGCACCGCCTTCGTCCATGACGACGGCACGGTGGAGGGGGATCTGCAGGGTCTCTATGCCATGGTACTGCGAAGCGGTGCTGTGGAAGGCGATCTTGCCAGGCAGGTGGCCGCCCGCCTCGCAGAAAAGATCGCCGCCAATGGCGGCGGGCTCGATACGGGCTTTGTTTCCACGCCGTATCTGTTGGATACGCTGATGGCCTACGGCTACGACGACTTGGCTTGGCAGCTCCTGTTCCGCACCGAGAGCCCCTCCTGGCTCTATCAGGTACAGCAGGGAGCCACCAGCATTTGGGAGAACTGGAACGCCATTCGGCCTGATGGCACCATTACCACCAGTTCCTACAACCACTATGCCCTCGGCAGTGTGGGCGAGTGGATCTATCGCCATATTGGCGGCCTCCGCTGTCTTGCTCCCGGTTGGCGCGAGATCGAATATGCACCGGATGTAAATTGCGGCCTTTCTTGGGCTGAATGCAGCCATCAGACGCCCTACGGTCTCGCCGCGTGTAAATGGGTGCGCACCGAGCGTGGTATCGAACTGACGCTCACCGTTCCCCACGGCGTAACGGCTTCTCTGCGTCTGGGGCAGCATACACAAACCCTTCGTGCAGGCGTCCATCACGTTACCTTTTAATGAGGAGAGATCGACTTTGAAATACTTTCTTGCCATTGATATCGGTGCCTCCTCCGGCAGACACATTGTAGGCCGGCAGGAAAACGACACCGTCTGCACCGAGGAGGTCTATCGCTTTCCCAACGGTGTCACGGAAACCAACGGACATCTGACTTGGAACATCGATGCACTGCTGCACCATGTAAAGCAGGGTATTGATGCAGCCCTTGCCAAATATCCCCAAATCGAGAGCCTGTCCATCGACACATGGGGCGTGGACTACGTGCTGCTGCGAGGCGGCGAAGAAGTGTTGCCCGTGTATGCTTACCGCGATGATCGCACACAGAAGGTCATTGACGAGGTCCACAAGAAGGCACCCTTCTCTCAGCTTTATCGCCGCACCGGCTGCCAGTTCCAGCCCTTCAACTCCCTCTATCAACTCTACGACGATTTGAAACGGGGGCGTCTGGAAGGCGTCACGGATATGCTGATGATCCCCGAGTATCTCATGTACAAACTCTGCGGTGTAAAGGCACGGGAATACACCAACGCCACCACCACGGGTCTAATCAACGCCGAAACGGGTGAATTCGATACAGAAATCACCGATGCACTTTCTCTCCCCTGCCATCTGTTCCCTGCGCTGCAAAAGCCCGGTACAGTCATCGGCGAATATCAGGACATCAAGATCGTTCTTTGCGCCACCCACGATACCGGTTCCGCCGTGGAGGGGATCCCCATGGAGGGCAATCACCCTTACATCTCCTCCGGCACATGGAGTCTGCTGGGCGTAAAAACGGATAAGCCCATTACCGATGAAGCCAGCGAACAGGCCAACTATTCCAACGAGGGCGGCGTGGGCTACAACCGCTATCAGAAGAACATCATGGGCATGTGGCTTGTGAACGAATTGCAACGGGAACTGTGCCCCGACACGCCCTTCCCCCAGATCGTGGAGATGGCCGAGAACAGCACCTGCAACCTGGTGGTGGACGCTGACGATGCTGCATTTCTTGCTCCCAAGAGCATGAAAGCTGCCTTTGATGAAGCTGCACACCATCAACTCAGCAGCCTCGGCGACTATTTCCGCTGCGCGTATCTCTCCCTGGCACAGTGCTATGCCAAGGCACTGCGGGAGCTGGAGCAGAACACCGGCGAGCAGTACAATTCCCTATACATCGTAGGCGGCGGTGCCAAAAACGGCTTTTTGAACCGCCTTACCGAAGAGGCCACCGGTAAGCAAGTAATCGCCCTGCCTATTGAGGCCACAGCGCTGGGCAATTTGAAGATCCAAATGGAGGTCATTTGATATGAGTTACACGGAAGCAAAGGCGAAATACGCCGCACTGGGCATCGACACCGATGCCGCCATCGAGAAGCTGAAGTCCGTCCCCGTCTCCCTCCACTGTTGGCAGGGTGACGATGTACGCGGCTTCGATACCGATCCCAATAAGCCCCTTACCGGCGGTATCCAGACCACCGGCAACTACCCCGGCCGCGCTCGCACCCCTGAAGAGCTGATGGCCGATCTGGATCTTGTCATGAAGCTGTGCCCCGGTACGAAGAAAATGAATCTCCATGCCAGTTACGCCATCTTTGAAGATGGCGCGTGGGCAGACCGCGACAAGCTCGCTCCCGAACATTTCGCCAAGTGGGTCGCCTTCTGCAAGGAGCGTGGCCTGGGCTGCGACTTCAACCCCACCTTCTTCTCCCATCCCTTGTGTGATCCTCTGACCCTCTCCTCCCCCAATGAGGATGTTCGTAAGTTCTGGATCGACCATGGCAAGGCCTGCATCCGTATCAGCAGCTATCTGGCTGAGGAGCTGGGTCAGCCCTGCGTGATGAACATCTGGACGGGAGACGGTTTCAAAGATGTTCCCGCTGACCGCATGGGGCCCCGTATGCGCTACAAGGCTTCCATCGACGAGATCCTCTCCGAGCCTTACGACTTTGACAAGGTCAAGCCCTGTGTGGAGTCCAAGGTCTTTGGCATCGGCGTGGAGGCCTACACCGCAGGCTCTGCCGAGTTCTCCCTCAGCTATGCCGCTATGAACCGGGACAAGTGCATCCCCCTGCTGGATAACGGCCACTACCACCCCACCGAGGTCGTCTCCGATAAGATTCCTGCACTCCTCACTTTCTTCGATGAGATCGCCCTGCACATCACCCGTCCTATCCGCTGGGACAGCGACCACGTGGTGCTGCTGGACGATGAGACGCGGGAAATCTGCAAGGAGATCGTACGATGCGACGGTCTCGACGGCCGCGTGAAGATCGCACTGGATTACTTTGATGCCTCCATCAACCGCGTGGCCGCATGGGCAGTGGGTTTGCGCAACGTGCAGAAGGCACTGCTGATGGCACTGTGTACCCCTGATTTCTCCACGCTGCAGAACGAGAGCAACTGGACGGAACTTCTGGTGCGCTCTGAGGAGCTGAAGACCATGCCCTTTGGCGATATCTGGGAAGAGTACTGCCGCGTTTGCGGTGCACCCGTCGACGGCGAGTGGTTCGATGCGGTGAAAGAATATGAGGCCAATGTACTGAGCAAGAGAGGATAAAGCGATGAAAGACATCATGACCGCACCTTTTTTGGTGGAAATGATCCGCACCACCACCAATATGTACAACCACGGCTGGGATGAGCGCAACGGCGGCAACATCAGCCTGATGCTGGATGAGGCAGAAGTATCCCCGTATTTGGACACTTCCGCAGTCATCCGCACCATTCCCACCGGCTTCGATGCCCCTTCCCTTGTGGGCAAGTATTTCCTTGTCACCGGTACGGGCAAGTATTTCAAGAACGTACAGTATGCCCCCGCCGCCAACCTGGGCCTGTTCCGCATCGGCGCAGACGGCAAGACAGCTGAGCTGCTGTGGGGCTACTCCGACGGCGGACGCTTCACCAGCGAACTGCCCGCCCACCTCATGAGCCATGTGGAGCGCCTCAAGGTCAACCCCGCCAACCGTGTGGTGATGCACTGCCATCCCGCCAATCTGCTGGCTATGACCTATGTTCACGATCTGAGCGAGCGGGAGTTCACCCGTACCCTATGGCAGATGTGCACCGAATGCATCGTGGTATTCCCCGATGGCGTCAATGTGCTTCCCTGGATGCTCTGCGGCACCAACGAGATCGGTATCGCCACCGCCGAGAAAATGCGCACCGCCCGTCTAGTTGTCTGGGCACAGCACGGTATCTACGGCGCGGGTGTCGATCTGGACGAGACTTTCGGTCTCATTGAAACTGCCGAGAAGGGCGCGGAGATCTATATGAAGATCGCACATCTCCCCCGTCTTAACACCATCACCGACGAACAGCTCCATCTGCTGGAGGGCCGTTTCGGTGTCAAGGGCCGCGAGGGATTTTTGGATTGAAAAAGCAAGTTTTCCGCTGGCTGATCTACCTGCTGGGGATGGTACTGCTGGCAACCGGTCTTACCTTGAACACGAAAACAGGACTGGGCGTTTCCGCCATTGTCAGTGTACCCTATACGGTCTCCCAGGTTTGGCACATGAATTTCGGTAATGCCACATTTGTGATGTATGTGCTGTTCGTGCTGCTGCAGATGCTGCTGCACCTGCGCTCTTCTTCCCTTCAGGCGGCACAGCTGGGCAAAACACTGCTGCGCGATGTGCTGCAGCTGCCGCTGAGCCTGCTGTTCACGCGACTTATGAACCTCATTGCCGCCTTCGTCCCCTTCGTGACCGATATCGCTGCTGAGATTCTCTGGCTCAACCTGCTGCTGCGCCTGTTGGTGTTGCTGCTGGCAGTGGTGCTCACCGGCATCGGTGCGGCCATGACGCTGAATATGCATCTTGTGCCCAATCCCGGTGACGGAATCGTGCAGACTCTGGCACAATGGCGCAGGACTTCGGTGGGCACGATGAAGAACCGATTGGATATCCTCTGTGTCCTTCTCTCCCTTGTGCTGGGTCTGGCTTTCGGCGGACGCATCATCGGAATCGGTTTGGGAACAGTTGTTGCCGCACTGGGCATCGGCAGAGTCATCCATATGTTTGAAAAATGCTGCAAACAGACTCTGTGTTCTTTGGCGGGAATTGAGTCAACGTGAAAGGAGCCGTTATGACACGAGAAGATATCAACATCCGTGACCCCTATGTGCTGCTGCACGAGGGAACCTATTACCTCTACGGCACCCGCAGTGCCACCTGTTGGGGGCCTGCCGACGGCTTTGATTGCTACACAAGCACAGACTTGGAAAACTGGGACGGCCCCTTTGAGATTTTCCATCGCCCCGACGGATTTTTCGCCGACCGGTGCTACTGGGCACCTGAGTGCTATTTTCTCAATGGAAAATTTCATCTGCTGACCACGCTGGGCGCAGAGGATCGGAAAAAGGGCATTTATGTCCTCACCTCCGACAGCCCCTTAGGCCCCTTCTCCCCCTTTTCCGACACACCGCTGACGCCGCCCGATTGGGCCTGCATCGACGGCAGCCTCTATCGGGACGGGAACGGTGCTCTATGGTTGCTGTTCTCCCACTCATTTGAGGATGCTCCCCGGGGGGATATGTGTGCCGTGCAGGTGCAAGACGATCTCACCGCCGCGTTCTCTGCCCCGCAGGTACTCTTCTCTGCAGCGGATGCACCGTGGGCAACCCCTATCCCCTTCGCTAAGGCGGAGTTCGGCATGGATGGGGACGTGTATTTCACCGACGGTCCCTGCGTCCACAGCATGGACGACGGCTCACTGCGGATGATTTGGTCAAGCTGGTCGGGCCGCGGCTATGCCGTAGGCGTCGCCGTGTCAAAAAGCGGCGCAGTTACCGGGCCATGGATACATGAAGATATGCCCATCTTTCCCGAAAACGGTGGACACGGTATGCTCTTTTCCACCAAGGAAGGTCAGTTGATGTATGCGCTTCACTATCCCAACGATAAGTACTGTGAACGCCCCGTCTTCAACACTGTCAGTGAGGCAGCCGGCTGCCTGCACCTTATGTAGCTCCGATATTCCTGCAAATACGATCTCGCGACTGAAGCCTGCTGTTATTAACGAACTATTTTGAGATTATCAGTAGATATGAACTCCCACAAATAAACCTCCCTGCCTTGTTGCCAAGGGCAGGGAGGCTTTTTTCGTCACTTCTGCTTTGCCGATATCCCCACGCAATGTTCTCTTTTGGGTCTTTTTGAACAACGTTACAACATGGCATTTCCAGCTATTTCCCATGCAAGAAAACTTCGCGTCCTTCCCTCGGAGGAACCAAGCCTGCAGCAAATGCAATAAATGCAATAAACCGCTCTAACGAGCCGCTGTTTTTGGGAACCCTTGCAATAAATGCAATGAATGCAGTAAATGCCCCAGAAGGAATCTGGCCGTCTTTTGCATCTCTGCAAATACCAAAGTCACTATTCCCTGTCTTATCTCTCACGCGAGTAGTTATTGAACTCTTTTTCCGAAGCCTTTTCGTCACGTTCTCTACGCTGCTCAGCGCGCTCCGGCGAATACGCCGGTCCGTAGCAGAAGAATTCGCTCTCTGCCAACTGTGTGTGATACTGCAGCTTTTTCATCCGGCGATATGTTTTTAACAGAAGTTGCTCTTCGCCCTTAGTGCCATCGACCCAGATAGGACTTGGAGCATGAATCACATAGCGAGCATCCAGACCAAATCCAGGAGTAAGAGCTGCGTCTCCGATCCCAATAGGGCCAATACTCCGTCGTGCCTCAAACAGCTGAGGCCCAGCCTTTTTATGGATGGCCATATCGACGCCTGGATTAACTCGAATCCCTCGACTTGCTGGATTGACAATCGCATCCACTTGCATATTAACGATGTCATTTCTTACGATTTCAAAAGGCATAGCAATAGTCTCCCATATTTATCCGCAAATAAATATTATATTTCTTTAATACCAAGGCCTTTTAAGTATTGGTAAGTGCCGTCATAAAATTCAGGCAAGCGGGTGCTGTCTTCCCAAAAGCCACTAAGGGTTTTATTCGGGTTCCCTATAGGTACACAGATTACCATTCCAGCTCTGGCACGGGTAAGCAGAACGCGATATGCATTGAGCATATACTTTCGTAATTCTTGTTTATCGTTGGCCATGCAGATGTTGAGATGACCGAGCATTATCTTCATGTTCAAGAAGAAGTCAGGCAAAGAGCAATCGACAGATTTAGCCGTGCGTTTGCACCTAAAGATGACGACCCTAAAGAGCCGGACGATAGTAATTGCAAGGTTATTCAATTCCCAAATGTAGGCTAAAAGTTGCAAATTGTCCATAAATTCCATTATGTGAAATCGTCGTTATGGTACGAGTATGGTAAGTAATTTTCGCATAAATTCAAGACTTTCGCCAAAAAAACAAAAAAAAGCTTTGGAAACTTAGTGTTTCCAAAGCTTCTGCAGCTCCCGTCCAAAGAGCCATTTTGGTGGAGATAAGCGGGATCGAACCGCTGACCTCTTGAATGCCATTCAAGCGCTCTCCCAGCTGAGCTATACCCCCATGCGCGAAGTTTAGTATAGCAGATGTTCTGATAAAATGCAAGTCCTATTTTCACTTTTTTGGACTTTTTGTGTCGATCCGCATACACACAAATTCCACGCAGGATTAGACACCGTTTCTATCAAAAAAAGACCCGACACATACGTGTCGGGTCTTTTATTAGCCGAAATTACTCAGCGTCCTCTTCCACTTCCTCAGCGGCAGGAGCCAGCAGAGCGCGGATGGACAGGGAGATCTTCTGCTTCTCTTCGTCGATAGCAGTGATCTTGGCATCGACTTCCTGGCCCTCGGTCAGAACGTCAGCAGGCTTCTCGATGCGGCGATCAGCGATCTGGGAGATGTGGATCAGGCCATCCACACCGGGAACGACCTCAGCGAAAGCGCCGAAGGCCATCAGCTTGACGATACGCACGGTGGCGACATCGCCCACCTGGTAAGTCTCCAGGAACTTCTGCCAAGGATTGCTGGTGCGATCCTTAACACCCAGGGAGATCTTGCGCTTCTCAGCGTCGAAGGAAATGACGTACACTTCCAGAGTGTCGCCCACAGCAACCACCTCAGCAGGGTTCTTGATGCGGGACCAGGACAGCTCGGAGATATGTACCATACCATCCACGCCGCCGATATCGACGAACACACCGTAGGAAGTCATGGACTTCACGGTACCGGTGTAACGCTTACCCTCTTCGATGCTGTTCCAGATCTCGTTCTGAGCAGCCTGACGTGCCTCATAGCTGACAGCACGGATGGAGCCCACCACGCGACGACGGGCACGGTTGACCTCGGTGACGCGCAGAGACACGGTCTGGCCGATCATGGTGTTCAGCTCAGCGCCGCGGGGCAGACCGCTCTGAGAAGCGGGAACGAACACGCGAACGCCCTTGACGTTGACGACGATGCCGCCCTTGTTCTCTTCAGTGACCTTACCCTCCAGGGTGATCTTCTCTTCCTTGGCGTTCTCGATGTCTTCCCAAACCTTGACGGCATCCAGACGCTTCTTGGACAGCATAGCATAACCTTCCACGTCGTTGACGCGGATGATGTAAGTCTCGATCTCATCGCCGACCTTGACCACATCCTC
>JAZKYM010000068.1:0-4539 GCA_045612165.1 Vescimonas sp. | reverse complement strand
ACCGCCGACCTCATCCTTACCAAGGATGCGCTCTACCTACTGAGCTACAGCAGCATATTGGCGACCGAGAAGGGGCTCGAACCCTCGACCTCCAGCGTGACAGGCTGGCGTTCTAACCAACTGAACTACTCGGCCAAATTTCTTCTTGATCAGATTTGATCGAAGCGAGCTTAATTACTATAACAAATGTATTTCTGTTTGTCAATACCTAATTCGCAATTTTTTTCATTTTCTTGTCGTTTTTCCTATTGTGCGGCGCGCTCCGTCTGCCGGTGTCACAGCGTGAAGCTACCGCCCGCGTCATAAAACGCAGGCGGTAGCTTTTCTCTATTTCTTTTTCGGCAGTTCCCACTGGGCAAGACCTGCTTTGTGCAGCATCAACGTGCCTGCAAGCAGCGCGCCCTGTCCCACCACATTGACGCCTTCGGCGATCCAGTTCATAGATGCCTGTGCAAAATCCTGACTGGAGAGATATCCCATTCCCATGCAGCAAACAAAGCTGACGGCAAAGCACACAACCGCCACAGGCTTCTTCATCTTCACGGCCACATAGCTCAGCGCCGCGTCCATGCAGGCAAGACCTGCCACCATCAATCCAACGAACAGGAACGTACCGCCGAATAAGGGTGGGGCCACCGTATACAGCGCCTTTTTCCGCTTCACGCACGCCATCGACAAAATGCCTAAGCCTGCCAGCAGAAACCCGATGGACTGGACAGGAAAGAACATCTCGTCCAGCGCGCGGAAATCGCACACACCGGCAGCATACAGCAGTTTCCATGTGGCCTTCAGGAATCCGGCGCAGAAGATGTTCACCGTTCCGGCAGCAAACAGCGCAAATGCGCCCTTGCTCATCTTGTGATACAGATCCCTCTGCAGCAACACCGCAGCGGCAGCAAAAAAGATTACCGGCACATAATCCACCAGTGCCATCGCAACAGAAAAGTCGTTCACGTCCGCCCTCCCTTATTTGCTGTTTTTCTCCTTGGATCTCTTGTCGTTGATGATCTTCATATGTTCCGCCGTGATCTCCGTCACGTTATTCTCTCTTGCCCAATCCACGCAGCCCTTGAGCACCAGCGGCAGGAACACGCGCGGCACATTCAGGATCGTCATCAGCGCCTCATCGGTAAAGCGGATCTTATCATCGGCGCGGTCAGCTGCATAACGGACGGACTCCAGACTGGCCTGGCGCATGGGCAGCAGTTCGGCGCGCATCCGCGTCTTGCGGTGGAACCAGAAGTTCTTGCTGTCGCGGTAACCGTAGTCCACCGGCAGAGGGGGGAAATCCTTGGCCTTGACGCCGTTGATGATGGCATCGGCATACTGCTTCTTCATCAGGATCTTGTCGACCTTCAGAATGAAGTGGGCGCCAAACTTGGAGGTAATGCCGTTAAAATCGTGGTAAGGGCCCTCATAACCGTTCAGCTCACCGGGCTGGTCGTCCTGTGCGTTATCCAGCTCACGCACCCAAGTGCATTCAATGGACTGAATGGCATCACTGAGCACCATGGGCCGCTTTTCGCCCGTCTCCTCTTCCACCAGGCCTTTCTCCAGACGGAACTTGCAATTGGGCATCTTATCCTCCGGCTTGTCACCGGGCCAACTCAGCTTCACGCACTCGGCAAAAGTCTTGGGCTTATCATCCACAAAATTGATGGCGCACTTGCCGGTACGCAGGATGTTCTGTGCCGTGTTGGAGGAGTTGCGGCAGCACAGCAGCATCGCATAGAAATCCTTGCCAGCCACGTAATAAGGCTGCACCAGCGAATACGGACCCAACGTGGTGGATCCATCTTCGCACAGCGTGCTGATCACCACCGTGGGCATAGGAAAGAACAGCGAGGTCTGATAGAAGTTGTCAACGATTCTCAGATTTTCAAAGCTGGACATAGTACGTTCTCCTTATCTAAAAATTTTTTGAACTACACTGTAAATTTCGTCGAAGCCCTCACCGGCCACCGTCCAGGTCAGAACTGCCTCTGCAATGAATTCCGCTTCGAATTCGCTCTGACAAAAGGGCACCAGCGGTCCGGCCAACTGACTTCGCAGCAGATCGTGGTAACGTCCAATGGTCGTCGTAAAGATGGCAATCGCCGCCGCATCCCGAAACAGCACGCGGTACTGGTCGATAAACCCACACAGCTGCTCATACATGCACCGCAGCAGCGCCTCCGGCGTATGCTGTTCTTCTGCCACAGCCGCGATGCACCCCAGCGCCTTTTTCCAGCGCACCAGCAGGACGCTGGCCACAAACTCCTCCTTACCGGAAAAGTAATTGTAAACCGTTCCTACCGCCACACGGCACTCCTTTGCGACAGTCCGGATGGTCATGCTTCCGTAGCCACCCTCTATCAGCTGCCGTTCCGCCGCATCCAAAAGTTTCTCACGCAAACCTGTAATGATCTTCGGCATATATTCACCTCTTATATGAACACGTTCACTTAATGCGAGCATAGCAAACTAAAAAGGTTCTGTCAAGTTAAAAAGGATGTGGACGATCTGTCCACATCCTTTTTTAGAAACTAATTTCATACACATTTCCCGAATGGTCTGCGTATATACACCGTTCAGCGCTAAAGTCGATCATCTCCGGTTCACCCGTCAACCCATGCGCCGCAAGCGGTATCGCTGTCGTTTCTCTTCTCTCCCGGGGATCTATGATTCGCAGCAACGGCGGATTTTCTGCATCGTCCGTAAACCCTTCCAGCGAGTAGATATATCCATCATGCACGCACGCCCCTTGCACATAATGGTGGTACGGACAGTCAAACCAGTCCAGCATATCCTCTGGGCGCAGCGTTACGACTGCCACGCCATAGCGCTCGTCTATTTCACCGGCACTCAGCTTCGGCAACTGGAATGTGAAATAGCGCGTGGCGCGCTCGGTGTCTCGCATCGTGAATGCATAGCAAATTCCATTGGCACGATCCGCAACAAAATTGCCATATGGCCGCACGTCCCGACCGTCAGCGGAGCACCAAAGACCCGCGTCTTTCGTAAATCCGATCCGGATCACCTGCAGCAACTGGCTGTGAAACTCAGCGCCCTCGCGCCACAAGCGATAGGCACAGCAAGTGCCTTCTCTTCGATCCGACTCTTTTGCGTATGAGTTGTAAATGTTGGTGTAAAGGATCGGGAACTCGTCACCTTCCAGTGCATACTCCTGTCCAAAGAACACCGCATTGCTGTGCGGCAGTAAAAGTTGGCATTTATCCAACCGGAATCGGGCAAAAAACTCTGCCGCCTTACCGCCTGCATCCATCAAATGTACCCATTCGTACACGCAGCACCAGCCATCACTCTGAAAGCGAAATAAAAAAGGCCCCCAGATGGCCCCATCCTGACCGGTGCATATCTTTCCTATTGGATCAAACTTCATTTGAAACCCTCACCTTCTTCGTCTGTGCGGATCTTTTGCCGTTATCATACCATGGTAAAAAGAAAAAATCCACATCCCTCTTTCGAAGGATGTGGATTTGGCAGGGGCAGAAAGATTCGAACTCTCGACACGCGGTTTTGGAGACCGCTGCTCTACCAGCTGAGCTATACCCCTATGTGGTGGGCCTTCGGGGACTCGAACCCGGGACCGGACGGTTATGAGCCGTCTGCTCTAACCAACTGAGCTAAAGGCCCTTGTATCGATTCTCTTTGGCTACCTTATAAAGAAATGTGCCGCCACCTTGCGGCGGCGGCACACCCTTTGTGGCGCCTTCTGTAGGGCTCGAACCTACAACCCTGCGGTTAACAGCCGCATGCTCTACCATTGAGCTAAGAAGGCGTGTTGGCGTTACCTATTTTCCCGGGCCGTCTCCAGCCAAGTATCGTGGGCAGAAGCGAGCTTAACTTCCGTGTTCGGGATGGGAACGGGTGGACCCTCGCCCTAATCAACACCAACTGCATTTGTACCTATTGGGCACAAACATATGATATTCGCTTTTTCTTTCTCTGTCAAGAGAAAAGTGGTGACCCATACCGGATTCGAACCGATGTTAACGGCGTGAGAGGCCGCTGTCTTAACCACTTGACCAATGGGCCATATTGGTACACCCTCAGGGACTCGAACCCTGGACACCCTGATTAAGAGTCAGGTGCTCTACCAACTGAGCTAAGGGTGCATGTCACTTTGAGAAAGTGGCCATTGCACCTTCAAAACCGAACAATGTATCGCATGGAATCTTAAGTAAGGCTTATTGCCTGCATAAATTGTAGGTCAAGCCCTGGGACTATTAGTACAAGTCAGCTACACACATTACTGCGCTTCCACCTCTTGCCTATCAACCAGATCGTCTTTCTGGGTCCTTACTCCATAAAGGATGAGAGATCTCATCTTAGGGAGAGTTTCACGCTTAGATGCTTTCAGCGTTTATCTCGTCCGTACATAGCTACCCAGCTATGCCCTTGGCAGGACAACTGGTGCACCAGAGGTACGTCCATCCCGGTCCTCTCGTACTAAGGACAGCTCCCTTCAAATCTCTTACGCCCGCAACAGATAGGGACCGAACTGTCTCACGACGTTCTGAACCCAGCTCGCGTGCC
>JAZKYM010000067.1:0-19279 GCA_045612165.1 Vescimonas sp. | reverse complement strand
CTTGCTCCAAGTGTGGCGCGCTGCATCTGCCTCACAGAATGTGCCCCGAGTGCGGTACCTATAAGGGCCGCGAAGTCAAGGTGGTCAAGTCTGTGGCCGCTGAGAACTAATTACCGTGTGTCCTTGTTAGGAGGGAAGATTTATCTTCCCTCCTTACTTTTTGCCTTTTTCTGTTGCGGTTTTCCATTTTTTCGGGTATACTATGTTGTTAGAATGTATGATTATGCCCATTAGCGAGGTATACCGATATGAGTACTGTAATCACTTCCATTGACCGCCGCAGCCCTGCCGACCGTTACGGCATCCGGGTCGGCGAAAAACTTTTGACCATCAACGGTCACGAGATCATCGACGTGCTGGACTACCGCTTCTACGGCTACGATGCCGAGAGCGTTATCACCCTCTCCTCTCCCGACGGCAAGGTGCGCGAAGTGCGCATCCGCAAGGAAGAGGGACAGGATCTTGGTCTGAACTTCGACACCTATCTCATGGACGAAATGCGCCCCTGTTCCAACCACTGCATCTTCTGCTTTGTGGACCAGATGCCCCCCGGCATGCGCCAGAGCCTCTACTTCAAAGATGACGATGCCCGTTTGAGCTTCCTGCTGGGCAACTATATCACCCTGACCAACATCTCTCCCCGTGAGGCACAGCGGATCATGGAGCTGCACATCAGCCCCATCAACGTCTCCGTCCACGCCACCGACCCACAGCTGCACTGCACCATGCTGGGCAACAAGAATGCCCGTCAGAGTCTGGAGTACATGCGCCAGTTCGCCAAGGCCGGCATCGTGATGAACGGCCAGATCGTGGTCTGCCCCAGCTGGAATGACGGTGATCAGCTGCGCCGCACCATGGCCGACATCATGGACATGGGTTTTGCCGGCTGCTCCGTGGTGCCGGTGGGTCTGACCAAGTACCGCAAGGGTCTTGCCAAGCTGACCCCTGTGGAAAAAGAGACCGCCCGCGACATCATCGCCATCGCCGAGGAATACGGACAGAAGTGTCTGGAAAAGTTCGGCACGCGCCTGTTCTTCTGCGCTGACGAACTGTTTTTGAAAGCCGAGCTTCCCCTCCCCGACGAGGACTATTACGAGGGCTACCGCCAGCTGGAAAACGGCGTGGGCATGCTGCGCTCGCTGGAGGCTGACTTTATGGCCGCGCTTGAGAGTGAGGAACTGCCCGAAAATCCCACCGCCTTCACCATCGCCACCGGCACCGCCGCCGCACCCCACCTGCAGATGCTGCTGGATCGGGCACAGGCGCGCTTCCCCGGTCTGAAAGGACAGGTTGTTGCGGTGAAGAACGATTTCTTTGGCCACACCATCGACGTGGCAGGTCTTCTGACCGGTCAGGATATCGCCGCGCAGCTTAAGGGCCGTGATTTGGGCGGTCGGGTGCTGATTCCGCTGCACATGCTGCGCCACGGCGAAACCGTATTTCTGGATGACTATACCGTGGAGCAGCTCAGTGACGAGCTGGGCATTCCCGTACAGGTGGTGGGCATTGACGGCGGCGATCTGGCCGACGCCATGTTCGAAACCACTTATTAATCAAGCATATTCCCCTATAAGGAGGTAAATCCTATGAGCAAACCTATGATCGCTATTGTGGGCCGCCCCAATGTGGGTAAGTCCATGCTGTTCAACAAGCTGATCGGCAAACGCATGTCTATCGTGGAGGACGTCCCCGGTGTGACCCGTGACCGCATTTACGGCGAAACCGAATGGGCCGGACGCAAGTTCGTGCTGGTGGATACCGGCGGTATCGAGCCCAGCACCGACAACATGATTCTGGCCTTCATGCGTGATCAGGCCCAGATCGCCATCGACAACGCCGACGTGATCGTCTTTGTCACCGACATCAAAACCGGTATGACCGCCTCCGATCAGGAAGTGGCCTACATGCTGCAGCGCAGCGGCAAGCCCATCGTGCTGGCTGTCAACAAGATGGACAGCGTGGGCACCGTGAACCCCGACTTCTACGAGTTCTACAATCTGGGTCTGGGCGATCCCATTGCCGTCTCCGCCGTTCACGGCCACGGCACCGGCGACCTGCTGGACGAGTGCATGAAGTACTTCCCCGAGGAGACCGAGGAGGAAGAGGACGAGGATGTCATTCAGGTGGCCATTATCGGCAAGCCCAACGTGGGTAAGTCCAGCCTGACCAACCGCATTCTCGGCCAGCAGCGCGTCATCGTCAGCAACGTGGCCGGCACCACCCGTGACGCCATCGACTCTTACTTCGAGAATGAGCACGGCAAGTATAACTTCATCGACACCGCCGGTATGCGCAAAAAGTCCAAGGTGGACGACGCCATCGAAAAGTACAGCGTGCTGCGCGCCACCATGGCCATTGAGCGCAGCGACGTGTGCCTCATCCTCATCGACGCGCAGGAAGGCGTTACCGAGCAGGACACCAAGGTGGCAGGTCTGGCTCACGAGGCCGGCAAGGCCTGCATCATCGTGGTCAATAAGTGGGATGCCATCGAAAAGGATGACAAGACCATGGACCGCATGCGTGAGGATATCCGCCGCGATCTGAGCTATATGACCTATGCCCCCATCGTGTTCATCTCTGCCCTGACAGGCCAGCGCGTGCAGCGTCTGTTCGAGCTGATCAACTATGTGCGTGAGCAGGCTTCTCTGCGCATCACCACCGGTATGCTCAATACCGTCTTGGCCGACGCACAGACCCGCGTGCAGCCTCCCACGGACAAAGGCCGCCGCCTGAAGATCTACTACATGACGCAGGTTGGCATCCGTCCCCCCCACTTCGTGGCGTTCTGCAACGACAAGCAGCTGTTCCACTTCTCCTACCGCCGGTATCTCGAAAACCAGATCCGCAGCGTGTTTGGTCTGGAAGGCACCCCTGTGATTATGACCGTCCGCCAAAAGGGCGAGGAGGATATGTAATATGCCGATGGCTTTTTCCGTACTGGTGATCGTGCTTTTAAGCTATTTTCTCGGCTGCTTCAACGGCGCCGTCCTTATCTCCACTTTCATCATTAAGGATGACATCCGCAGCCACGGCAGCGGCAACGCCGGCTTGACCAATTTCTACCGCACCTACGGCGCACGCTACGCGCTGCCGGTGATCCTGCTGGACATGGGCAAAACGGCTGTTGCCACGCTGATTGGCGGCTACCTATTCCAGTGCCTCTACAGCGACTGGACGCTGGGCACGCTGGTGGCCGGCCTTGGCTGCATCATTGGCCACGTTTTTCCTGCCTTCTACGGTTTTAAGGGCGGCAAGGGTATTCTTGCCGGCAGCATTCTGGTCATCATGCTGGACTGGCGCATGGCCGTGGTGGCATGGGTCCTGTTCGTTCTGGCCGTGGTACTGAGCCGCTACATCTCTTTGGGCAGCATTTGTGCCGCCTCCAGCGTAGCCGTTACGGCACCGTTTATCTACGACCGTCCCACCTATATTATTCTCTGCGTGGTGATTGCCGCGCTGGTGGTCTGGAGCCATCGCAGCAACATTGTGCGCCTGATCCGCGGCAACGAGAATAAGTTCAAATTCCATATCGATCCGCCCAAATAATCGAAATTTGTGTGCAGAATGGAGTAGTATATGAAACGTATTGTTTATCAGGTTCTTTTTCCGCTGACTACCGCTATGATCTGGGGCAGCTCCTTCGTTGCCCAGAGCACCAGCACCAACTACATCGGTGCTTTTACCTTCAACGCTGCCCGTTCCGTTGTGGCCTTCCTCGTTCTTCTGCTTCTGATTCCGCTGTTTCGCCGCTTTGACAAGCAGCCCCAGCAGGAAGTCACAAAGGCGGAGAAGAAAAGCCACTTCAAAGGCCTTCTGTGGGGCGGTTTTTGCTGCGGTACAGCACTGGCTCTGGCCTGCAATCTGCAGCAGCTGGGCATGGTAGCCGGTGCCAGCGCCGGTAAAACCAGCTTTATTACCACCCTCTATGTGGTGCTGGTCCCCATTTGCGGCCTGTTTTTGAAGAAAAAAGTCCCCCTGTCCGTGTGGCTGGGCGTGATGGTGGCCGTGGCAGGTCTTTACTGCCTGTGCATCAAGGAGGACTTCACCATCGTCTTCAGCGATTTCCTTGTGCTGCTGTGCGCCTTCGCTTACACACTGCAGATTCTGGTCATCGACCACTTTGCCCCCCACTATGACGGCGTGCAGCTGAGCTGTATCCAGTTCTTCTTTACCGCTGTCTGGTCCGGCATCTGCATGCTGGTTTTTGCCGAAGAGGTCACCTGGGCCGCCATCAGCCCCTGTCTCATCGACATTCTCTATGTGGGTATCTTCTCCAGCGGTGTTGCCTACACGCTGCAGATTCTGGCGCAGAAGGATTCCCAGAACCCCACCATGGTTTCGCTTCTTTTGAGTCTGGAGTCGGTGTTCGGTGTTTTAGCCGGTGCCATCTTCCTGCACGAGACGATGACCGGCAAGGAATACTTCGGCTGCGTACTGATGCTCATCGCCGTGGTTTTGGCACAACTCCCTGCACCCAAGCGGAAAAAGGCCGCCGTTAACTGAAACTTTTACAACAAAAAAAGACCTGTTCGATGATCGAACAGGTCATTTTTTATTTCCTTTCGCTGACTGCCGCCACATAGCCCTCCGGAGCCGGGTATGGGACACACAGCAGCTCATCGTCAGGCGCATGCTTCCACGCGCCCAGCGCCTCTCCGCGGCACTTAAGGGCCGCTTCACGGCGCGTCCAAAGACGCCAGAAGTCCTCCGCCGTCTCCCACTGTCCCTGCAGTGTTTGACCAAGCCGCTTCGGCACGGGACGGATCTGCTCCAGATCCAGCCCCACTTCCCTGTCGGACACCGCGCAAGCCACCAGCGCGCCGCTGTGGCTGACGCTGAAAAAGGCGCCATCGGTCAGCGGTTTCCCGTTTTCGTTGGCGGTAAAGGCCACGCTTTGGGGCGCAATGCCCAGAACCTCACCCAACATTTCCCGGGAAAGACCGTCGCCGCACAGGGACTGCAGGCGTTTTTGCGGCGGCAGACGGTCGAGCCGTTGCCGTTTTTCCGGTGTCAGCCAACTCTCCCACAGGGCAAGCTGCGCCTGCGTCACCGTATCCAGTTGCAAATAACGGATATCCATAGCTTAAAACAGCGTCATCTGGCTGGTTTCCGCCATACCGGCGAAAGAGCCCAAGGCCTTGAGTTGCTCGATATGTGTCTTGGAGAGCTTATTGCAGCAGGTGGAAAACTCCTCCACCGAGATGAAGCTCTTCCCTTTTCGCTGCTCTACCGTGGCATAAGCCGCCGACTCACCCAGACCGCGCACCGACACAAAGGGCGGCAGGAGGCCGTTTTCCGTAATGAGGAAGTTGGTGGCGTCGGACTTATAAATGTCGATGGTATCGAAGTGGAAGCCGCGCAGATAAAACTCATAGCACACTTCCAGCGTGACCATCAGGTTCTGCTCCACGGCGGGGGCATCCTTATTGTTCTCGATCTCGCGGATCTTACGCTTGACCGCGTCGATACCGGCGCAGCAGTACTCGGCGTCAAAGGCCTTGGCGCGGATGGAGAAGAAGGTGGCATAGAAGGCCAACGGATGGTGAACCTTAAACCACGCGATACGGAAAGCCATCATAACATAGGCCACGGCGTGGGCCTTGGGGAAGAGATAACCGATCTTGGCAAGGGATTCAATGTACCAATCGGGCACATTATGCTCTCGCATGGCCTCCTCCCAACCGTCCTGGAAGCCGCCTTTTTTCACCTTACCCTTACGCACCGCTTCCATGATCTTGAAGCTCATCTTGGGGTCGAGGCCCATCTGGATGAGGTAGAGCATGATATCGTCACGGCAGCCCACCGTCTGCAGAACGCTGGCGGTGCCGCTGAGGATCAGGTCGCGGGCGTTGCCCAGCCACACATCGGTACCGTGGGAGAAGCCGGACAGACGCACCAGCGTGTTGAAATCCTTGGGATGGGTATCCATCAGCATGCCGCGGGTAAATCGGGTGTTGAATTCCGGAATGGCCACGGCGCCGGTGGGGCCGAGGAGGTCATCATTCTCAAAGCCCAGCACCTTGGAAGAGACGAAAATACTCATGGTATCCGGGTCATCCAGCGGAATCGTCTTAGGATCGACGCCGGTGAGATCCTGCAGCATTTTGATCATGGTGGGGTCATCGTGACCCAGCATGTCCAGCTTCAGGAGGTTATCCTCCATGCAGTGATACTCGAAGTGGGTGGTGACGGTCTCGGCATCCTCGGCATCCGCCGGGTGCTGCACGGCGGTGAAATCCTCCACGTCCAGATCGTCGGGCACCACCACCAGACCGCCGGGGTGCTGACCGGTGGTGCGGCGCACGCCTACGCAGCCTTGGGTCAAACGGTTCATCTCGGCATTACCGGCCGTCATGCCCCGTTCTTCCAGATACTTACGGACGAAGCCAAAGGCGGTTTTATCCGCCAGCGTACCGATGGTACCGGCGCGGAACACCTGCGTCTCGCCGAACATCTCGATGGCGTGGCGGTGGGCACGGGCCTGATATTCACCGGAGAAGTTCAGATCGATATCGGGCACCTTACCGCCGCCGTAGCCGAGGAAGGTTTCAAAGGGGATATCAAAGCCGTCCTTCACATAGGGCGTACCGCACTGGGGACAGACTTTATCGGGCATATCGGCGCCGCAGCCGTAGCTGCCGTCGGTGATAAACTCGTTGTGCAGGCAATCGGGGTTGGGGCAGCGATAGTGGGGCGGCAGTGAGTTAACCTCCGTGATGCCGGACATATAGGCCACCAGCGACGAGCCCACAGAACCTCGGGAACCCACCAGATAACCGTTTTCCAAACTGCGCTCCACCAGTTTCTGGGCCGACATATACACCACGTCGTACTTGCCCAGAATACCGCCCAGCTCGATATTCAGGCGGTCCACGATCAGCTTGGGGGGATTTTCACCGTAGAGGGCGTGGCACTTAGCCCACACCTTATCGTTCAGTTCCTTTTTGGAATCGCCCAGACGGGGAGAAAACAGCTGACCGGGAGGCAGGAGTTCAATTTCCTCGCACATGTCGGCGATCAAACGGGGATTGTCCACCACCACTTCTTCTGCCTTCTCGGCACCCAGATAGCTGAATTCCTCCAGCATCTCATCGGTAGTTTTGAAGTAGATGGGCAGCGGCTCATCGGCGTCGGGGAACTTTTTGCTGGCCAGCAGCACATGGCGGTATACCTCGTCCTCCGGTTCCTGGAAGTGGACGTCGCCGGTGGCACAGACAGGCTTACCCAACTCCTCGCCCAGACGGACGATGGTGCGGTTAAACTCCTTCAGTTCTTCCTGAGACTGGACATCGCCGTTGCGGATCATAAACTGGTTATTGCACAGAGGCTGGATCTCCAGATAGTCATAGAAGGCGGCGATGCGCTTGAGCTCCGCCCAGTCCTTATGATCGGTGACGGCCTTGAACAGTTCACCTGCTTCGCAGGCAGAGCCGATGATGAGACCCTCGCGGTGTGCCACCAGCTCCGTCTTGGGAATAATGGGTACACGCTTGAAGTATTTCAGGTTGGAGGCGGAGATCAGCTGATAGAGATTCTTCAGACCCAGCTTATTCTTCGCCAGCAGGATGATATGCTTGGGGAAACGGCTGGATTTGCTGCCCTGAGGCCGCAGCTCCAGCATCTTTTCGTTGATCTGCTGCAAGCGGCTGATACCGTGCTCCTTTTCCATCTTCGCAAAGAACGGAATCAGCATATAGGCCACCACGGCTGCATCGTCGCTGGCACGGTGGTGGTTGAAGGCCGGCAGATCCAGATGCTCGGCCACCATGTCCAGCTTATGCTTGGAAAGCTCCGGCAGCAGATTCTGGGCCAAAATCAGCGTATCCACATAGGTGGGATCAAAGTCCAGACCCACCTTGCGGCAGCCGGCGCGGATAAAGCCAATATCAAATTCGGCGTTGTGAGCCGCCAACGGACGGTCACCCACAAAATCAAGAAACGAACGCAGAGCGTCTTTCAGCTGCGGCGCATCGGCCAGCATGGCATCGGTAATACCGGTCAGACCGATGATCTCCGGCGTCAGGCGGCGGTTGGGGTTAACGAAAGTCTGGAACCGCTCCGTCACCTCACCGTTTTTCAGCACCACGGCGCCGATCTCGGTGATGGCCTCACGGTCCACCTTCAAGCCGGTGGTCTCAATATCGAAGCAGACGATCTCATCGGCAAAAGCGCAGTCTCCATCACCGTGGACCACAATGCGGTCGTCCATATTGTTGACGAAGTAGCCCTCCATACCGTAGAGGATCTTGATGCCTTTATTGTTGTGCCATGCATCGGGGAAGGCCTGCACCACACCGTGGTCGGTGATGGCAATGGCAGGATGTCCCCAGGACTTAGCCAGATTGATGATGCTCTTGGTGTCGGTGAGAGCGTCCATATTGGACATGCGGGTATGCATATGAAGCTCCACACGCTTGCGCACGGCGGTATCCTTGCGGCCCTCGTGGGAGATCTTCATAATATTCTGAGGGCTCAGCTGGATATCCTTGCCATCACGGGTCAACTCGATAAAGCCCTGCACACGCAGCCACATACCGGGTTTGATGGCATCGCGAACGCCTTCGGACTCTTTGGTCTGCAAATACTTGCGGACGGTGACGGAATTCTTGTAGTCCGTCATGTCAAAGGTCAGGCACCACACGCCGGGACGGCGCGTTTCGTAGCATTCGTAGGCAAAGACCTTGCCTTCCACCACCACGCCGCCCATCTTGGGGTTCAGTCCCTCCATGGTGACGGCTTTTCCTTTGATCTCCTTGCCCATGAGCACATCGCTGCCGGTGGCCTCTTTGGCGGCGGCATAGCTGCGGATATTCAAACGCAGGCGCTTGAGGTCATATTCTTTTTGCAGCAGCTGCTCCAGCGCGCTGCGTGCGGCATCGGGAAAGTCCTCGCCCGACTCCAGCTCCAGTTCCATGCTGCGATTCTCCCGATCCAGCAGACCGCCGGTGACGCAGGCGTCATGCAGCAGGATCCGCAGTTCACGGGGCGGCACAAAACTTTCAAAAAATTCGAAAAACGGTATCTTTTCGGCCATAAGAATGACCATTCCTTTCGGTATAAGTTGCAAGCGCTTCGCTTCAGCCGCAGCTGAGGCGAAGCGGATGATGTGTATTAGAGCTTGTCGATTTCTTCCATCAGGGCATCCACCAGTTTCTCCTGCGGCACTTTGTAGAGCGTCTTACCCTTGGCAAACACCAGACCCTCGCCCTGACCGCCGGCGATACCCACGTCGGCAGCAGCGGCTTCGCCCGGTCCGTTGACCACGCAGCCCATGACCGCCACGGTGATGGGTTTGGTGCAATTTTGCAAACGGCGCTCCACCTCTTCGGCGATGGGGATCATATCGTACTTGGTGCGGCCGCAGGTGGGGCAGGAAATGAGGTTGGGACCCGTCTGGCGGATACCGGCGGCGGCCAGAATCTTCTTGGCGGCGTGGATCTCCTGCACGGGATCGGCCGTCAGGCTGACACGCAGCGTGTCGCCGATGCCCTGGCACAGCAGACCGCCGATGCCGATGGCACTTTTGATGATGCCCATGGAGGGTGTACCGGCTTCGGTCACGCCAAGATGGAGCGGATAGTCCGTCTTTTCATGGAGCATTTGATATGCCGCCATATTGACCGGCACACGGGAGCACTTGACGGAAATGCAGATATCATCAAAGTTGCACTCGTTCAAAAGGCGCACATGACCCATGGCGCTCTCCACCAGTGCTTCGGCGGTAACACCGCCGTACTTGGCCAGCAAGTCTTTTTCCAGAGAGCCGCCGTTGACACCGATACGGATGGGGATACCGCGCTCACGGCAGGCATCGGCCACCGCACGGACGCGGTCGTGACTGCCGATGTTGCCGGGATTGATGCGGATCTTGTCGATGCCCTCTTCGGCGCAGCGCAGGGCCAGCTTATAGTCAAAGTGGATATCGGCCACCAGCGGAATATGGATCGCCTTCTTGATCGCGCCGATGGCGGCGGCCGCTTCCATATCCGGCACAGCCACGCGGATGATCTCGCAGCCGGCTTCTTCCAGCGCCAGAATCTGGCTGACGGTAGCGTTGACATCGGCGGTATTGGTGTTGCACATGGACTGGATGGCCACCGGCGCACCACCGCCCACCGTCACGCTGCCCACCTGAATTTTCTTGCTCATGGTATATCACACCTTACTGAAACAGTTTCCACACATCCATAAACATGATCACGGCCATCAGACCCATCAGCAGGATGAAACCGGCCACATGGATGTAATTTTCAAATTTGGAAGGGATCTGCTTTTTGAAAAGCAACAGGCACAGTCCGTTGATCAGCAGGAAGAAAATCTTTCCGCCGTCCAGCGCAGGGATCGGCAGCAGATTCATCACCGCCAGATTCACGGCGATCAGCGCCGCAAGGTAGGCAATATTCCCGATGGCATCGCGGATCGTTGCCGACTGCTGGCCAACTTCGGTGATGGTGGTGACAATACCCACCGGACCGGTCATATCCTGAATACCGGCCTGACCGGTCAGCAGCATCTCCAGCGACAGTCGCACGGTACGCACAAAGTCCATGGCACTATGCCAGCTGTAACGCAGGCGGCCAAAGAAATTGACCTCCTCATAGCCGGCCATGGTGAAGCCGAGACCCACATAGGTGCCGCCGTTGCTGTCGGGAAATTCCTTCTGCTCCAGCGCCAGATCGCGGATGGTCACCTTTTCACCGCCGCGGCGCACCACAAAATCATAGGTGCCGTCGGTATTCAGGCCCAGCAGCAGCGAGACGTTGCCGCGGTTATAAACTCTTTCGCCGTCGATGGACAAAATCACATCGCCCACCTGCAAACCGCCGGGAACAGACAGGGAGCTGCCCTCGGCAATCTCGGTGATTTCAGCGGTATAGAATGCCTTGACACCGGCGAACAGCAGCACCAGAATCACAAGTCCGGTGAGGAAGTTCATCAGGGCACCGGCAGCGTAGATCAGCAGCTTTTTCAAAAAGCTCTGGTTGTTCAGCGCCTTGGGGTTTTCGGAATCCTCTCCCTCACCCTCCATGGCACAGAAGCCGCCGATAGGCAGCAGGCGCAAGGAGTACTTGGTCTCCTCCGTCTCCTTTTTCCACAGCACGGGGCCCATGCCGATGGCAAACTCGTGAACCGGCACGCCGCAAGCCTTGGCAGCCAGAAAATGACCCAGTTCATGGACGGCGATCAGCACACCGAAAATCAAAATCGCCGCTAAAATATAGACCATAATCGATTAGTTTCCTTTCATTTCAAGCTGACAGCGCGGCGCACCACAGCGCGGGCGGCACCGTCTGCTTCCAGTATATCCTCAAGACAAGGTGTATATTTCACCTCAATTTCGTGCAGCGCACGCTCCACCAGACGGTGAATATCGTTGAAGCCCACTTGGCCGCGCAAAAAGGCGAACACGGCTTCTTCGTTGGCACCGTTCATAATGGCGCAGGCCGTACCGCCCTGCTTTCCGCACGCTCTTGCGATGCGTAGGCACGGGAAGGCATCCATATCCGGAGCGTGGAACGTCAGGTCACCGCAGGTGAGAAGATCCAGCTTCTTATCCGGGGATGCTGCGCGGTGGGGCCATGTGAATGCATAGCGGATGGGCAGCTTCATATCCGGCGTGCCCAGCTGGGCGATCATGGCACCGTCCCGGTATTCCACCAGCGAGTGAATGATACTCTGGCGGTGCACCACCACGTCCACCTGCTCTACCGGCAGGCGGTACAGGCGCATGGCCTCAATAACCTCCAGACCCTTATTCATCAGCGTGGCAGAGTCGATGGTGATCTTGGCACCCATGGCCCAGTTGGGGTGTTTGAGGGCGTGAGCCGCCGTTTTTTCCTCCAGTTGGTCATAGGACAGTCCGAAGAAAGGACCGCCGGAGCAGGTCAGAATCACACGCTGCACCTCGGCTGCGTCGCGGCAGCCCTGCAGGCTCTGGAAAATAGCGGAATGCTCACTGTCCACCGGCACGATCACCGCGCCGCAGCGATCTGCTTCAGCCATGACCAGCTCACCGGCACACACCAGCGTCTCCTTATTGGCAAGGGCGATGCGCTTCTTTTCCCGAATGGCCGCCAGCGTCGGCTCCAGACCCACGCTGCCCACCACGGCAGTGACCACCGTGTCAGCCTGCGGCAGCGTTGCCGCCTGCAGCAGACCTTCCGGACCTTCGGCCACTTCCACGCGGAGATCCGCCACACGCTCACGCAGCAGCTTTGCCGCATCGCGGTTATACATCACCGCCAGCTGCGGTTTGAATCGGCGAATCTGCTGTTCCATCAAATCCACCTGCGTGCTGGCAGTCAATGCCGCCACCTGCAGACCCAGCTCATCCACCACTTCCAGCGTTTGCCGTCCGATAGAGCCGGTAGAACCCAGCAGAGAAATCACTTTTGTCATAAATTTGCTCCTTACAGCGTCACATAGCTGACAATCAGCCAGATCACAGGTGCGGCAAAGATCACGCTGTCAAAGCGGTCCAGCACACCGCCGTGACCGGGCAGCAAACGGCCGTAGTCCTTGATGCCCTGCTGGCGCTTGATGACAGAAAAGCTCAGATCACCCAGCTGTCCCATCACGGCGCCCACCAGACCCAGCACCACACACCAGCCGATATGCAGCGGCTGCACGGTGCAAAGGTAGAAGACAATGCGGAAGATCACCATGCCCAGCATACCGCCCAGCAGGCCGCCCACGGCACCTTCTACCGTCTTTTTCGGGCTGACTTTCGGTGCCAGCTTATGCTTGCCGAAGGCCATACCGGCAAAAAGGGCTGCGCTGTCACTGCAGAAAGCCGCCACCAGCGGAATGAGCACCATTCCGCCGCCAAAGGGGAGCATCCGCAAACGCAGCAATGCACCCAGCGCCAAGGGGATGACAACGCCGCTGAAGAGAATGGTGCAAATATCGGTAAAGGTCAGCTGATGCTGGCCGCCATATTCCACCACAGCGCAGACAAACACCAGCACCACCGCGACAGCCTGAATGGCCGCTGCAATACCAGGCATGGCGGTATCGGCAAAACGAGCGGCGCTGCAATAGACAGACAACACCGTAAACACCGCCGTGATACTGCTCAGTCCCCACCAGCGTTTGGCTTTTCCCTCGCCGCAAACAGCAACCAGCAGTTCATGGGCTGCGATCACACACAGGCCACACACCAAAGCGGCAGTTGCCCAGTCGGGCGCCACCACCAGCACAGCCAGCAAAAACGGAATGCCGACAACAGAAACCAGAATCCTCTGTTTCATGGAACCTCACCTTACTTTTTCACGCCGCCAAAACGACGGTCGCGCTTTTGGTAGTCGATAATCGCCTGATTCAGCGTCTCCTCGCTGAAATCGGGCCAGAGCGTATCGCAGAAATAAAACTCGGAATACGCACACTGCCACAGCAGGAAGTTACTCAGCCGCACTTCACCGCTGGGACGGATGATAAGCTCGGGATCCGGCACACCGGCGGAGAACATGTAGTCGCCAAAGGCGGCCTCCGTCAACTCTTCCGGGCTCTTCTCCCCTGCCGCGCACTGGGCAGCAAAGGCACGGGCGGCACGCAGAATCTCATCACGGCCTCCGTAGTTCAGGCAGATATTGGCCTGCACACCGTCAATATGTTTAGACAGGGCGTTGGTCTTTTCCACCAGCTGCTGCAATTCGGGAGAGAGGGCACTGGTGTCGCCAAAAAACTTCAGGCGGATCTTCTCCTCCTCCATGGAATCAATGGCCTCCAGCATATACTGCTTCAAAAGGCCCATGATCGTCTCCACCTCATCGGCAGGACGCTTCCAGTTCTCGGTGGAAAAGGCGTACACCGTCAAGTATTCCACGCCAAGCTTCTTGCAGTACTTGGCGATCTTGCGAAACACTTCCGCGCCTACCTTATGGCCGGCAGTGCGAGGCAGACCACGCTGCTTCGCCCAACGACCGTTGCCGTCCATAATAATAGCGATATGGCGGGGAAGGCGGCTCATGTCCACCTGCCCCGCCTCACAGGACTTTTTGAAGTCAAACAGTCCCATTAAACCGACATCAGTTCCTTTTCTTTGTTTGCCAGAAGGGTGTCGATCTCCTTGCAGCTGTCGTCGGTCAGCTTCTGCAGATCCTTTTCGGCGATCTTCAGCTCGTCCTCGGTGATCTCGGAGGCCTTCTGCATCTTCTTGAAGTGATCCACGGCATCGCGGCGGATGTTGCGCACGGCCACCTTGCCGTTCTCGGCGTACTTGCGGATCTGCTTGACCAGCTCCTTACGGCGCTCTTCCGTCAGCTGGGGGAATGCCAGACGGATGGACTTGCCGTCGTTGGAGGGGTTGATACCCAGATCGGACTCCAGAATCGCCTTTTCAATGCCGCGCAGAGCGGAGGCATCCCAGGGAGTGATGACCAGCGTACGGGGGTCGGGAGAACCGACGGAAGCGATCTGCTGGATGGGGGTGGGGGTGCCGTAATAGTCAACGCTGATACGGTTGAGCACAGCGGCGTTGGCGCGGCCGGCGCGAACGGCATCAAAATCGTTCACAACGGACTCGATGCTCTTCTTCATTTTTTCCTGATAAACCTTGTATTCCTGCTTCAACATGATGTTTTTTCCTTTCTATTTATGGTCGCGGTTCATCAAACCGCACGTTGTTACTCTTTGACGATGGTGCCGATCTTCTCGCCGCGCAGGGCGCGCACGATGTTGTAAGGATCTTTCAGGGCAAACACCAGCACGGGGATATGGTTATCCATGGAAAGGCTGGTAGCGGTGGAGTCCATGACGGCCAGATGCTGGGCCAGAACTTCATCGTAGGAGATGGTATCAAACTTGCGGGCGTCGGCGTTCTTGGCAGGATCGCTGTCATACACGCCGTCGATATTCTTGGCCAGCAGAATCACCTCAGCGCCGATCTCAGCGGCACGCAGCACGGCGGCCGTATCGGTGGAGAAGAAAGGATTGCCGGTGCCGCAGCCAAAGATGACCACGCGGCCCTTCTCCAGATGACGGATGGCACGGGCGCGGATATAAGGTTCTGCCACAGCGCGGATCTCCAGCGCCGTCTGCACGCGAACGTCCACACCCTTCTGCTCCAGCACGTCTGCCATAGCCATGCAGTTCATGGTGGTGGCCAGCATACCCATATGGTCGGCACGGGTGCGCTCAATATAACCTTCACCGTTCTTGACACCGCGCCAGAAGTTGCCGCCGCCGATCACGACACCCACCTGCACGCCCATTTGGACGCACTCGTGGATCACGTCGGCTACCTGCCCCATGACACCAAAATCAAGACCGAATTTCTTATCGCCTGCCAGCGCTTCACCGCTGATCTTCAGCAGTACGCGCTTATATTTGGGTGTGTCCATGACAGAATCCTCCACTCTTTTTAATCTCTTGTATTGTACCTTATTTTTGGCCTTTTGCATAGGGGGTAAATGAAAATTTTCCGTGACAAAAGACGCATTTTGCTTCGGGCGTAAAGCCGCGGCACCAAATCTTGTATTTATCACAAAGGCGCTGTATAATGGAGAAAACAACGCACAGGAGGGCGTCTATGGACATTCTTTACGCCGACAAACGCATATTGGTGGCCATCAAGCCCTCTGGTGTGCTCAGCACCGACGAAGAAGGCGGCATGCCTTCCCTGCTGCGCGCCGCATTGGGCGACGAGAAGGCATGCGTACGCACGGTGCATCGGCTGGATGCTGCGGTGCAGGGCGTGATGGTCTTTGCCCGCAGTGCCAAGGCCGCCTCCCTCTTGAGTGAGCAAATTAGAAACCGGCAGTTCGAAAAAGAATATCTGGCGGTGGTACACGGTGAGCCGCCGGAAGAGGGACAGCTGGTGGACTTGCTGGCCCGGGACAAGCAGCGGCGCATCACCTATGTGGCCGACGCTGCCGGCAAGGATGCACAGGAGGCGCGGCTGGATTATCGCGTGCTGGCGCGGCACAACGGCTTGGCCCTTGTGAAGATCCGCCTGCACACAGGCCGCACCCACCAGATCCGGGTGCAGTTCTCTTCCCGAGGATGGCCGTTGGCCGGTGACAGGAAGTACGGCGTGGAGGATGGGTTTGACACCATCGCCTTGTGGTCCCACCGCATTGCCTTCGCCCACCCCGAGACGGGCGAGATAGTGGAGTTCTCCGCCCTGCCGCCCCGCGATGGCGCGTGGAAGATGTTTGACATGTAAATCGGATGGGAGCGTGGCGGTATGAGAAAAACGATATGGTTACTGCTGGCAGTTGCGGCTGCCTTCGTCATCGGCGGTTGCCTTTTCCTGATCGCCTTTTGGAACGGCACATTCAATTTTCTGCTCCCAAGGGAGATCACAGCTTACAACAGTCCCGACGGCGAATATTCCCTCGTCTTTGAGCAAATGGGCGATCCTGCGTGGCCCTTTGGTGCAACGGACGTCAGGCTGACTCTCAAAGACCGTCACGGCAAAGTGATGAATCGTATATCCACCCAAATTCACGATGACGGCGCAAATGCCGGCGAACACCACGTTGTTGCCGTTTCGTGGCACAGCGATGCCGTGGTGGTTATCCTCCGCGGCTCGGAAATGCAGGATCAGGAAGTGACCATCCCCTTCCACAGGCGTTGACCCAACTTTCCGTTTGGCCAATCGCCCCCTCGCCCTCTCCGCAACACGGCACGCAAAAACCGACCTGTGATAAGACTCACAGGTCGGTTTCACTGTTTTTTTATGCTTTTCGGATTTTATCCAGCGCCTGACGGACATCCTCGCCGGCCTTTTTCAGCTTCTCCCCTGCCGCTTTTCGCAGCTCGTCTCTGGCATCCTCCGCCAGACGACCCATCAGGTCAGAGAGCATCTTGCGCTTTTTCTCATCGGTACCGGCGTATTCCTTAATGAGGGCAATACCGCTGCCAAGACCGCCGCTGCGCAGTTCCTCCAGCGTTTTGATCTTGCCGCCGGCGCCCAGCAGTTGATGGAGGGTCTCGACAAACTCCTGACGCTCTTCCTTGGACATGTCGGCCAGCCACTCGCGAATCACGTTGTCGCCCAGCTGCGCCGTCTCCGTGCGCTGGCCCAGATAGATAAAGCGGTTGCCCAGCACATTCCACGAGAGCGGCTCATGCTGCAGCAGCAACACGGTGGTGCTGTCGATGATGGTATAGTTTTCCGTATGTTCCAGCAGCATACCCACGGTGGAAGATTCCGGAATGAAGGTATGGATTTTCTCCTCTACCCGTGCAAACGCATCCGACGCCAGCACCGACTTGTCAAAGCCGGGGCCGTCATTATTATAGGCCGCCAGCAGGCGCTTTTTCTGCAGCTTTTCAGGCAGGTGGATGGCGGCCCATGCCGCCAGATTGCCGCCCTTGGAGTGGCCGCCGATACGCAGCGCAAAACGGGGCACGCGCTCGGCAATCTCCCGGGCATATTCGGCGGCGCGCAGCTGGGCAGGCACGGCGGTCATAAAGCTCATGTTGAAATCTTCGATCCAGCCCACCAGCGTGGTATCGGTGCCGCGGTAGGCCACAAAAACACTCTGATCCGGCAGCAGGAAGGACACGGCGGAAAACTGCATAATCCGTTCCTCGTCATAGCTGTCTTCAAAGGCAAACATCTTCACATCACGGAAGCGCGGCGTGTCAGCCATGGCGCGCATGACGGGGATATAATCCTCCGACGACAGGCCGCGCTGCTCATCCGCGTCCGTCAGCTGGGCACACACCTCACCGATAGGCACGGCGTGGGCAGGATCAAAACTGCGCAGAGCCGTGATGCGGCGAAAGTCGATATACGCCACAATACACAGCAGAAGATTATCCACTTCGTTGAAGCCGTCCTGCGTCAGCAGCAGGTCGCCGCGCCAGCGAAGATAGTCCCAGATGGTAGTCGTTGCATTCTTCTCTGCCATATCGTCACCTCCCATTTTTTTGCTATTTTAGCACAGGCAAACAGGTAAAACAAGGCACATTTTGTAAACAAAAACTGCCGCTGCACGTTTCGTTGCAGCGGCAGTTTTATTTACAGGGGAAGTGCGATGAGCATGGGGATCAGGATCGGAACGGCCATGGACAGCATCACACCGGAGACGAACGAGTAGATGGTAATGCGTTCATGGGTGGCGCCCACCACCACAGGCAGCAGAGAGTCCATCGCCGCAGCACCGGCCAGCGCGGCACACTCCACGTAGCCCACTCTTTTGGCCACCAGAGGAATGAACACAATGGCGAAGATCTCGCGCATCACGTTGGACAAAAACGCCACTGCCGAAACCGTCAGCGAGTAGCTTTGCAGCAGGGACGGTGCCAGCGAATACCAGCAGAAACCGGCGGTTGATGCCATGGCGTCTTTCACGCCCAAAGGCAGGAACAGACTGCCCAGCGCCGAAAAGCCCAGCGTACCCACCGCCACGGCGATAGGAACCAGAACCGTCTTAAAACCGGCGGCTCGGATATCGGAAACAATGGTTCCCTGACGGCCCATATCCAGACCCACCAAAAACAGCAGCAGATACAGGCCCCAGTCAATGACGGTACCGCACAGGTCCATCAGACTGTCAGGCACCAGAAAATAGCCGCAGGCCATACCCACCACCACGGCCAGCACCAGCCATTTGGTACTGCCATTGTCGGCTTTGCCACCGCCGCCGGCCGAGTCCTCCTGCTCACTGCTGCCAACAGGGCGGCCGTAGTGATCCAGCTTCAGCACAAAGCGGCGCAGCAGCGTCACCAGCAGCACCGAGCCAACCAGAGCCAGCACCGTGACTGCCAGAGCCATCAGGCCGATCTGCCCAAGAGCCGCCACCACTTCATCATTGGCACCCAGCTTAACACCCAGCACAGCAATCATAACAAGCAGCGCAAGGAACTGGACTTTACCCAGCCAGCTAAGCGCACGGCTGCGCACAACTTTTCTGCTGCCGATCAGCGCACCCACGGCCACAAAAGCAATATAGGTGGCAAGACCGGCCAGCGTACTAAGAAAGACGTTCATGGGCGCGATCAACCGGGAGGCCAGGTCATGTCACGGCCGGAGAGCACATGGAAATGCAGGTGCTTGACGGTCTGACCGGCCTGATCGCCGCAGTTGTTGACGATGCGATAGCTCTCGCAGCCCAGATCCTCACAGACCTTGGCGATGACTTCGAAAATGTGAGCCACCAGAGCGCTGTTCTCGGAATTGATCTTACGGGCGCAGCAGATATGCTCCTTGGGCACCACCAGGAAGTGGACGGGAGCCTGAGGCTCGATGTCATAGAAAGCGAGGCACAGCTCGTCCTCATAGACCTTGTTGGAAGGGATGTCGCCATCGGCGATGGCGCAGAACAGG
>JAZKYM010000066.1:0-11358 GCA_045612165.1 Vescimonas sp. | reverse complement strand
ACAGGGTGAATGGCCTTACAAGGGCGATGCGAAAGGCAACGAGTAGTAATCGACGGCAGCCGCAGCCGTTACCCCGGCGGAGCGCATAGATGTGCGTGCAAAGTGGGCGAGATTCGCCAATTTGGGTGGTACCGCAGAAGCTTTTTAGCTCCTGTCCCATGGGAACATGGGGCAGGAGTTTTTTGTTTTCCCGCTCCGCCATCCACATGTAAAGGAGACATCATCATGGCTGAAAAGAACATTCCCTACAAAATCTATCTGAGCGAGGATGAGATGCCCCGTGCGTGGTACAACGTCCGCGCCGATATGAAGAATAAGCCGGCCCCTCTGCTGGACGGCGAGACCATGCAGCCCATCACCGCCGAGAAGCTGGGTCAGGTATTCTGCGACGAGCTGGTGCAGCAGGAGATGGATGAGACCACCGCGTGGTTCGAGATCCCCGAGGAGATCCGCAACTTTTACAAGATGTACCGTCCCTCTCCTCTGGTGCGCGCCTACTGTCTGGAAGAGAAGCTGCAGACGCCGGCCAAGATCTACTATAAGTTCGAGGGCAACAACACCTCCGGCAGCCACAAGCTGAACTCCGCCATCGCACAGGCTTACTATGCCAAGAAGCAGGGTCTCAAGGGTGTTACCACCGAGACCGGCGCCGGTCAGTGGGGCACGGCCCTTTCCATGGCCTGCGCCTATTTGGGTCTGGACTGCAACGTGTTCATGGTCAAGTGTTCCTATGAGCAAAAGCCCTTCCGCCGCGAGGTGATGCGCACCTACGGCGCCAACGTGACGCCCTCTCCCTCCGATACCACCGCCGTGGGCCGCAAGATCCTCGAGCAGTTCCCCGGCACTTCCGGTTCTCTGGGCTGCGCCATCAGCGAGGCAGTGGAAGCCGCCACCTCCCGTGAGGGTTACCGCTACGTGCTGGGCAGCGTCCTCTCTCAGGTGCTGCTGCACCAGACCATTATCGGTCTGGAGACCCAGACAGCGCTGAAGAAGTTCGACATCAAGCCCGACATGATCATCGGCTGCGCCGGCGGCGGCTCCAATCTGGGCGGCCTCATCGCTCCCTTTGCCGGTGAGATGCTGCGCGGCGAGGCCAACTACCAGCTCATCGCGGTGGAGCCTGCGTCCTGCCCCAGTCTGACCCGCGGCGTGTACCGCTACGACTACTGCGACACCGGCGCCATCTGCCCCCTGCAGAAGATGTACACGCTGGGCAACGGCTTCATCCCTGCCGCCACCCATTCCGGCGGCCTGCGCTACCACGGCATGAGCTCCATCGTCTCCCAGCTCTACGAGGACGGCCTGATGGAGGCAAGATCCGTGGCCCAGACCGACGTGTTTGCCGCCGCGCAGGAGTTTGCCAAGTGCGAAGGTATCCTGCCGGCTCCCGAGTCCAGTCATGCCATCAAGGTCGCTATCGATGAGGCTTTGAAGTGCAAGGAAACCGGCGAAGCCAAGACAATCGTCTTTGGCCTGACCGGTACCGGCTACTTCGACATGATGTCCTACGGCAAGTTCAACGATGGCCTGATGACCGACTACGTACCTACCGACGAAGAGCTGCAGCGCGGCTTCGACTCCATCCCCCAATTCCCCGGCAACGAATAAATGATGAAAGCACCGCCTGTGGGCGGTGCTTTTTCGTATACCGAAAACCGCTGGATAGGCCAGTGGTTCAAAAAAAGACTTGTGGCGATGATGAAAAAACGTTAGAAAGGATTTCTCCTGCATTTTGTAAAGGTGAGCGGCTGAGCGAGTTAGGTGCTGCGGCAATACCACATTTAGGGCGAAAACGATCGTGCCAACAAAACGCGCGGCAGGAACTAATAATTTTGCCCAGAGTGATGCGTGCAAGGAAGTCAAGGAACCATCGGTTCCTTGCGGCGTTTCTTTCCCATCTTTCTTTCCGCTGGTGGAAAGAAAGATGGTCGTCGAAGACAGGACAAGCCTTCAGCCACGCAGGGAGTGCGAGAGCGTCAGCGGGGAGTGAAACCGTCTCTCCCTCCGCCCCTTCGGGGCACCTCCCTCGTCAGAGGGAGGTGGGTCTCTTTTTTGTCGAAAAATCCTCTTGCCAAAGGGCGATGGCTGGTGTATGATGGCACTCGGTCTGAAAAAACACGGGAGAGAGAAAGATGACACGAGTGAAACGATTCATCAAGAAAAATGTGGTATTCTGCGTGGCGCTGCTGGCGGCAGTGGTCACCTGTTTTCTGGTGCCGCCGGACGCGGCCTATGGCGACTATTTTGACTGGAAGACGCTGGCGTGTCTGTTTTTGACGCTGGCGGTGGTGTGCGCGCTGCGCAACATCAAGTTCTTCACCATTCTGGCCCGTAAGCTGGTGCTGCTGTCGGGCAGTATGCGGATGCTGTTTCTGGTGCTGGTGCTCATCACCTTCATCGGCTCCATGCTCATCGCCAACGACATGGCCCTCATCACCTTCCTGCCGCTGGGCTACTTCGCCCTGTCGGTGGCACGGGAGGAGAAGTACATGGCCTACCTCTTCATTCTGCAGAATATCTCGGCCAATCTGGGCGGCATGCTCACTCCCTTCGGCAATCCCCAGAACCTGTATCTTTACTCCTATTTCAACATCCCCACTGGCGAGTTCTGCGCCATCATGCTGCCGCCGTTCCTGCTGGCCATCTCTCTTTTGGCGGTGGCCTGTTTGCTGGTGCCCCGTAAAAAGCTGGTGATCGAGGAGGACTTCCCGGAAAAGCTGAACCGAAAGCGCACCGTGCTGTATCTGGTGCTCTTCGCCATGTCCATCCTCATCGTCTTCCGCGTGATCCCCTTCTGGGTGGGTCTTTGCATCGTGCCGGTGATCATCGCGGCGGTGGACTTCAACGCCCTGCGCGCCGTGGACTACGGCCTTTTGGGTACGTTCTTCTGCTTTTTCGTATTCTCCGGCAATCTGGCGCGGCTGGATGCGGTGAACACCTTCTTCTCCGCTCTGCTGGAAAAAGATGCGCTGCTGGTGTCCATCGCCTCCTGTCAGGTGATCAGCAACGTGCCCACGGCCATTCTCTTCTCCCGTTTTACCACCGACTACCGCCCGTTGCTGTTGGGCGTCAACATCGGCGGCACCGGTACGCTGATCGCGTCTTTGGCCAGCCTTATCACCTTCAGCGAGTTCCGCGTGCTGTATCCGGAAAAGGGTCGGCAGTATTTCGGACTCTTTACCCTCATCAACGTGATCTTCCTTGTGATCATGGCGGTGGCGGCCAAGCTGTTCTTCCTGTAAAATGTGCAAAAAAAGAGTACAGACGGTGCGTCTGTACTCTTTTTTATGTAGAAGTTATTTCTTGCGGCGGAAGATGTAGCTGCGGAACAGCACCACCTGCAGCGCCAGGAAGAACACCGCGAAGATCACCATGGTCAGTCCCGGCTTGACGGGGGCCAGCGTGGCCAGCAGCATCATGGGGAAGCCCAGCGCGATAGCCGGCAGGTTCTGATAGACCATGTTGTCGGATGCGGGAGTCTTGAAATCGCCGTCGATCTCACGCAGCAGAATGATACCGGTGCTGGCGGTACCGGTGAGCATGCCGTACATCATCAAAAACTGCTCCTGAGGATAGGCCGGGAACAGCTTCTTGGCCACGAACAGGTTGTAGATGTAGGTGGACACCAGACCCACCACGCCGAGGATCAGCATGATGCCCCAATAGCTCTCCAGAATACCCAGACGGATGGCTGCCACACCGGCCACCACCATCAGGTCGTAGAAGAAGTTGCTGCAGCGGGTCATGAGGAAGTCGTTGGTGTGACGGCGGCGCACAATGCCCTTGCGGTTGAGGAACTTCAAAATCACCTTGACGATGGCGGCAGAGGCCACGCCCAGAATGAAGTTGAAGCCGTAGATCACCGACTTCATGCCGGGCAGGAGATTACCCAGCACGATCATCATCAGCTGGGCGATGAAGTAGGCCAGCGCGATCAGAGCCAGCTGCACGGTGATCTTGTCCATGCTCTCCTGCATGGGGATCTCGTTCTCGCCCTGAATCTCAGCGGCAGAGATGGCAGAGTCGCCGTGGCCGCGGTCGAGGATGTGGCCCTTCTTGCGCAGATAGTACAGGTGAGCCACGCCGCCCAGACTGGCGCTCAGGAAGCCCAGCGCCGCGATGGTCAGGCCGAAGCTCTTGCCGCCGAGAAAGCCGAAGTCCTGTTCATAGATGTTGCCGTAGTTCATGGCCTGGCCCGTGCCCTGACCGTAACCAAAGGGCAGCAGGACGCCGGCAGCAGGGAAGAAGCCGTCCACGATCAGCGCCACCACGATGGTGATGCCAAAGCCGAGGAAAGCCTGCAGCAGGTAGGTGGACACGGTGGTGACGCCGGTGTTGAGGATCTCACCGGTGCGCTGTTTCGTCAGCTTGCCGCCGCCGGCCTTCAACGTGGAGGCCACGAAGCCCAGCGCCAGACAGTGATAGGTGATCACTTCCAGCGTGGTGGTGCCGTGAGCACCGAAGAAGGCGGTGTCAAACATCACGTTGCCGGTGATGAGCTTATAGATGCCGGCTACCACCAGCAAAATAGCGCCGCCCAGCACCGAGGTGGGGATCAGGGAAGCGTTGAGGATAGGAATCACTTTTTTCAGCGCCTTGGCAGCCAGCAGGCTGATGAGCAGTACGGCCAGTACGTTAAACCAGCCCCATACACTAAAGTCCCAAAAATTGTCCATGTTCCGCTCCTTCCTTACAGTTGAGATAGTGGTGGAAAATGTTGACGTGGCGCAGGGCGTTGAACCGCTCGCTGCCCCAGAACTGATAGAGTTTGTCGCCAAAATAGACGTTGATCTTGTTCTTGCCCAGCACCGTTACCATGCCGGTCTCATCGAAGGGGAAGACGAAGTCGGGTGCGTCCTCACTGCCCACTTCCATGCGGTTGCCGTACAGGCGCAGCTGCGTCTGGCTGCTGACGGACACCTTGTTCTTGTAGGGGATGACCTCCCACATCTTCACGCTGTCGCAGTAGAGAGGCGTGTCGGCGTAGGCGCTCAGATCCAGCGCGTTGACAAACTGCTCCTGATACTGATACCACTGGGCCACGAAGGGGAAGGGGAAGTCGCAGTTGATGCCCTGAAGGGCCGTGGTGGGCAGATACCGGATCTGCCGCTCACACTTTTTGCAGGCGATCACGTCGCCGTGGGATTCAAACTCACTCAGGCCGCAGTGGGGGCAGACGTACATGGCGCGCTCCAGATACTCGGCCAGCTTGCCGTGGCGATACTCGTGATCGGCATTGGCTTCGTCTACCCACAGCTCGTCGCTGAGCAGACGGTGCAGCTCCTCGGTGGACAGGTGCAGGTACTCCTCCGGCTCAATGACGCGCTTGACATAGCCGCGCATCTTGCCGCGGCGCACCACGTCACTCCAACGGGGCTGGATGCCGTAGCCGCCTTCGATGCGGTAGATGGCCAGCGGCAGCTTGAGCATCTTCACCATCTTGACGATGGCAGGATTGAAATAACAGGTGTGACCGGAGAAGGTGCGGTTGCCTTCCGGTGCCAGAGCGATGGTGCCGCCGTCCTTGGCCGCCTGCATCACAAGACGCATGGCCTTCAGATCGGTGGTCTGCTTCTTGATGGGGATGGGTGCCACGGCCCACTCCAGCAGACGGGAGATCCAGCCCATGGAGAACAGGTCCTCGCTGGCGATGTAATAAACCGGCTGGCGGAAAGCCATGGAGACGAAAAACTGGTCGAAACCGGTCTGGTGATTCATCACCACCAGATACTGTCGGCCGTTTTCCTCCCGGAAAGGCTCCACGCGGATGCCGTATTTCCACTTGGTATAGGTGCCGATAAAGGGGCGCAGAATGGCGGTAACGATCTTGTGCCGCATGCGCACCCAAGGCTGTTTTTTCTTTTTCTGCATAACGAATCCTCACTTGGAAGGGAAATTACTGAACACAGTATAGCACTTATGTCATAAAACGACAAGGGGAATATCAAGAGAAGTTGAAGTTTTATGAAAAAACCCAGTAAGACTTTGTTAAGAAATAGGAAGATACGCGGCTGAAAAAGGGGAAGAGAAGCCACCCCTTGACGGAAAAGAAAATTTCAGATAAAATAAGACAAAATGGTTTATTATGCCCATTTCTCACCAAGGAGGTTTTTCATATATGGCAAATGGATTCATCGATAAAGCCCGGATCACCGTGCGTGCCGGTAACGGCGGCAACGGCGCGGTGTCGTTCCATCGGGAAAAGTATATCGCAGCCGGCGGTCCCGACGGCGGTGACGGCGGCAACGGCGGCAGCATCATTCTGCAGGTGGACGACAACATGTCCACACTGATGGACTTCCGCTATAAGCGCAAGTACGTGGCCACCAACGGTATGGACGGTCAGGGCGCACGCCGCACCGGTAAGGACGGCCAGTCTCTCATCATCAAGGTGCCCCGCGGTACGCTGGTGCGCCACGCTGAGACCGGCGAGATCATCAAGGATATGTCCGACAGCGAGCCTTACGTTTTGTGCCGCGGCGGCAAGGGCGGCTGGGGCAACCAGCATTTCGCCACCCCCACCCGTCAGGTGCCCCGTTTCGCCAAGGCAGGTCTGCCCGGCGAGGCGCTGGACGTGTTTCTGGAGCTCAAGCTCCTGGCCGATGTGGGTCTGGTAGGCTTCCCCAACGTGGGTAAGTCCACGCTCCTGAGCGTGGTCAGCAAGGCCCATCCCAAGATCGCCAACTACCACTTCACCACCCTCTATCCCAATCTGGGCGTGGTGTACGTAGACGAGGGCGTCAGTTTCGTCATGGCCGATATCCCCGGCATCATCGAAGGTGCCAGCGAGGGCGCAGGCCTCGGTCACGACTTCCTGCGCCACATCGACCGCTGCCGCCTGCTGGTGCATCTGGTGGACGTGTCCGGCAGCGAGGGTCGCGATCCCATCGAGGATTTTGACACCATCAACGCAGAACTGCAGCAGTACAGTGAGGATCTGGCATCCCGTCCCCAGATCGTGGTGGCCAACAAGACCGACCTTCTGGAAGATCCTGAGCAGCTGGAAGCGTTCCGCGCCCACGTGGAAGAACTGGGTTACCTCTTCATGGAGATGTCTGCCGCCACCCATCAGGGTACGCGGCAGCTGGTGCAGCGCATCGGCTCCATGCTGGCAGATCTCCCTCCCGTCATCGTCTACGAGCCGGAGTACGTGCCCCGTCCGCCTCAGGTGGATACGTCCGAGCCTCTCACCATCACTCGCGAGGACGATACGTGGCTGGTGGAAGGTCCGTGGCTGCAGCGGCTTATGGCCAACATCAACTTCTCCGATTACGAAAGCCGCATGTATTTCGACAAGATGCTGCGCCAGTCGGGTCTGTTCGACCAGCTGGAGCAGATGGGCATCGAGGACGGCCACTTCGTTTCCATGTACGATCTGGAGTTTGAGTATCAGAGATAAATTACTTCAAAAAAGCGGCATTTGCCGCTTTTTTGATTTTTTGCAGTCCGCTGCGGCGCACTCGCTTGCGTGAGACGCTCGCACGCTTGCGGACTGAGATGTATTTTTTCTCCCGCACATGTCGGTAGAAAAAATGATTCCACTCTTTTCGCCGCTGTCGCGGCGAACTCTGTGAGCCCGGATTACTTACATAAACCATCACACCTCCGCGCAGACTATGCGCGGAGGTGTTTTTTTATGTCCGACCGTTTATCCGATCCCCTGACCGATCTACTCAACCGCAACGCAGCGGCCTATACTTTTTTCTATTCCCTCTCGCCCGAGACCCAGACCGTCCTGCGGGAAAAGGAGATCCACACCCTGCCCGAACTGCACCGGGCTGCGTCCGACGCGGCTCTGGCGCGGCGTCCTCAGGCATTTTGAAAGGAGTCAAAACGTAATGTCAACCAAGGAGAGTATCCATATTTTGAAAGAGTGCGACGCCGGTGTGAAGATGGCGCTGGCGTCGCTGGACGACGTGTGGGAGCACGTGCAGCACTGCGAGCTGCGAGCCATCCTCAACACCACACGCGCCCAGCACCAGATGGTGGGCCGTGAAGTGCAGCAGATGCTGGACGAATACGGCGGTAAGGAAAAAGACCCCAATCCCGTGGCACGGAAGATGTCCGCTGTGATGACGAAAACGAAACTGGGCATGGACAAGTCCGATGCGGCGGTGGCTAAGCTGCTGCTGGAGGGCTGCGACATGGGCGTGCAGAGCCTGCACCGCTATCTCAACCGCTACCGCGGCGCAGAGGTCCCTGCCCGTGCTGCCTGCCGCACACTGGTGGCCATCGAGGAGCAGCTGAGCCGCGACCTGCGACAGTTTTTGTAAGATTTCGAAAAAGACAACGTCTTTTTCGAGTATTTGCAGCGCACTACCATGCACTCGCTGCGCTCGCACACTTGTGCGCTGAGAAGTATTTTCCGGCGCGCACATGTCGCTTCGGAAAATGAATTTGACTTTCTTTTGCCGCAAGCGTCAAAACTCTGTGAGACTGTTAACCAAATAAAAAGACCGGAAACTGCACGCTTCCGGTCTTTTTGCTGCATGTTGCGATTTTTTACAGGCTCTGCCAGCTCTCGTCGGAGGGGTTCTTCTGGAAGGCTTCCAGCTTGGCGATGTCGCTTTCAGCGATGTAGCCGGTCTCGGCGGCCATGGCGATGAGGGCGTTGTAGTTGGACAGGGAAGTGTTCTCCACTTCGGCTGCAGCCAGACGGTCGATACCCTTCTTAAGGCCATAGGTGAAGATGGACACGATGCCCAGCACGTCGGCGCCGTACTCGCGCAGCACGTTCACCACGTCGATGGCGCTGCCGCCGGTGGAGATGAGGTCCTCGATGACCACCACCTTGGCACCCTTCTCGATGCGGCCTTCGATCTTATTGTTGCGGCCGTGATCCTTGGCGCTGGCACGGACATAGGCCATGGGCAGGTCCAGAATATTGGCCACCAGTGCGCCGTGGGCGATACCGGCGGTGGAAGTGCCGGCGATGACCTCGCACTGGGGATACTTTTCCTTGACGATGTCGGCCAGACCCTGCTCGATCACGTCGCGGACGCGAGGGTAGGACAGGGTCAGGCGGTTATCGCAGTAGATGGGGGACTTGATGCCGCTGGCCCAAGTGAAGGGATCGTTGGGACGCAGGAACACGGCCTGAATGTCCATCAGGAGCTTTGCAACTTTCTTTTCCATATCGGTTCTCCTCTCGTTTTCTCAGCCCAAAAAGTCTTTGCAGACGCGGCGGTAAGCGGCCACGGCATCGGCGGCCTGGGTGATGGGACGGCCCACCACGATGAACTCAGTACCCGTCTCGCGGGCCAGAGCAGGGGTCATAATGCGCTTCTGGTCACCCACATCGCCGTCGGCGAAGCGGATGCCGGGGGTGACGGTGATGAAGTCGCGGCCGCAGGCCTCCTTCACCAGCGATGCCTCCAGAGGAGAGCAGACCACGCCGCGCAGACCTGCCTCTTTGGCGTTGCGTGCATAGTGTGCCACGGTGTCGGCGATGGGGGCGTTGATCAGCAGCTCGCGCTGCATGCGCTCCTCCGTGGTGGAGGTCAACTGCGTCACGGCGATCAGCAGGGCGTCTGCGCCCAGACCCTCCTGCGCGGCGCGCATCATGTCGATGGTGCCGGCGGCGTGAACGTTGGTCATGTCAACGCCCAGACGGGCCAGATTCTTCATGGCCTTGTGGACGGTGTTGGGGATGTCGTGCAGCTTCAGGTCAAGGAAGATCTTGTGGCCGCGGTCCTTGATGGCGCGGACGATATCGGGGCCTTCGCCGTAGAACAGTTCCATACCGATCTTCACAAAGGGCTTTTCCTCGTGGAACTGGTCCAGAAAAGCCAGCGTGTCGGCCTTATCCTTAAAGTCACAGGCGATGATCACATCACGATTCATAGAGAGAGACTCCTTCCGATGATATCTTTGAGGTTGGCGATGCCGTATTCATCCAGCTTTTTCGGCAGCTCGGCAATGATCTTGGGGCAGGCGAAGGGATCCACCAGATTCTGGGCGCCCACCTGCACGGCGCTGGCACCGGCAGACATAAATTCAATCACGTCGTCGGCGGTGGAGATACCGCCCACGCCGATGATGGGGATATTCACGGCCTGTGCCGCCTGATAGACCATCCGCAGCGCCACCGGCTTGATGGCAGGGCCGGAGAAGCCGGACATCTTGGTGCTGACGATGGGGCGGCCGGTACGGGGGTCGATCACCATACCCAGCAGCGTATTGATGAGGGTGATGCCGTCGGCGCCGCCTGCCTCACAGGCTTTTGCGATGGCGGCAATGTCGGTGACGTTGGGGGAGAGCTTCATGTACACGGGCTTATGGGTCACGGCCTTGACGGCGGCGGTGACTTCCTTCGCTGCGCCGGGATCGGTGCCGAAGGCCATGCCGCCGTGGCGGACGTTGGGACAGCTGATGTTGATCTCCAGAATGTCGATCTCGTCGGCATTGTCGAACTTTTCGGCCACCATCACATACTCTTCCACGCTGAAACCGGAGATATTGGCCAGCAGCACGCCGTTATAGAGCTTGCGCACGGCAGGCAGCTCGTGGGCGATGACGGCGTCCACGCCGGGGTTCTGCAGACCCACGGCGTTGAGAAGGCCTTCGCGGCACTCGGCGATACGGGGGGTGGGGTTACCGAAGCGCTCCTCACCGGTAGTACCCTTGAGGCTGATGCCGCCGAGGACGTTGAGGTCGTAGAACTGGGCCATCTCCTGACCGAAGCCGAAAGTGCCGCTGGCAGGGATCACGGGGTTCTGGAGCGTAATGCCGCTGAGGGAAGTTTCCAGACGCTTCATTCGAACGTCACCTCCTCGGTGGGGAATACGGGGCCGTCCTTGCACACGCGCTTGGTGCCTACCAGCGTGTGGCAGGTGCAGCCCATGCAGGCGCCGAAGCCGCAGCCCATGCGCTCTTCAAAGCTCAGCTGGCCGGAGATACCGGTGCGGTGCAGGGCGCGCAGCATGGGCGTGGGGCCGCAGGCCATGAAATACTCACAGCCGGAAGCCTTCAGTGCGTCGGTGACGAAGCCCTTGGTGCCGAGGGTGCCGTCATCGGTGGTGACCATCACGGGCACGCCCAGCTCTTGGAACTTTTCGATATAGAAAGACACGTCTTTCGTGGCAAAACCGAGGATAGCGGTGACATCTACACCCATCTTCTTCAGACGGCGTGCAGTGTCGTACATGGGAGGCACGCCCACGCCGCCGCCGATGACGGCGACTTTGCGGCCACGGGCCTTCTCCACGTCAAAGCCGTTGCCAAGACCCACCAGCACGTCCAGCTGTGCGCCCGGCTCCATGGCGGCCATCTTCACCGTGCCCTTGCCCACCACCTTGTAGATGATGGTGATGCTGCCCTCTTCATAGCAGCACACGCTGATGGGGCGGCGCAGGTACA
>JAZKYM010000065.1:0-18430 GCA_045612165.1 Vescimonas sp. | reverse complement strand
CCGTGGCTTTACGGTGACGGTGCGCAACCTGAAGGTGAGCGCCGGCGCCGGCTTCCTGGTGGCACTGACCGGCGACATCATGACGATGCCGGGTCTGCCCAAGGTGCCCGCCGCCGAGAAGATCGACGTGGATGAGACCGGTAAGATCACCGGTTTGTTCTAAATAATAAAGACGAGGCCTGCGAAACATCGTGGGCCTCGTTTTTTGCGCTTGCTTGTGATGGGGCAAAGCGGTATACTGAATCAAGCGGCGAAAAAGGGATAACCTGAAAGTCGGAAGAATGATTGACCGCCAGATTTTTCGGTATCTGGGCATATACACAAGTGTTAGAAGACGGAGCTTATATAAAACTCCGCTTTGGATGATAATTTTTACGAGTCAGTAGGAAGAATGCCATGGAATTTCATGAAAAATTGCAGGAATTGCGTAGGAAAAAGGGAATGACGCAGGAAGAACTCGCCGAGCAGCTGTTTGTGTCACGCACTGCAATTTCAAAATGGGAATCGGGGCGAGGATATCCTAATATCGATTCGCTGAAAGATATTTCTCACTTTTTCGGTATGACGATAGACGATTTGCTTTCCGGTGAGGCGTTGCTGGCCATTGCGCAGAAAGAGCAAAAAGAAAAAGAAGCACACATCCGCGCGGTAGTGTTCGGACTGCTTGATTGCAGCGCGGCCATGCTTTTGTTTGTGCCGTTCTTTGCGCAGCGAGTAGGCGGAGAGGCTATGGCAGTTTCGCTGCTTACCGCATTAGGGATTTCTCCTTATTTGCGATGGGTATATTTACTGATCGTGATGGGAATGGCGGCATGGGGCGCGCTCGCACTTGTGCTGCAAACGTGCTGCCCGACGCGTTGGCCGCGCGCGAAGCAAAGGGTATCGCTGCTTCTCAATGCGGTGGGACAGGTTGTGTTTGTTGCCGGATTGCAGCCATACGCGGCTGTGTACCTCTTTGTGATGCTGGCAATTAAGGCATGGATCCTGCTCCAGAACCGATGACACGAAACGTATCATGTACATGATCACAAAAAGCTGGCATTTTCGGCTGGATTCGTGTATAGTGACCTCAGAGAAAAGCAACAAATGAAATGGGAGGCTTTGCAATTGAAGAATATAACTAAAAAGAAAGTTTGCGCAGGTGCATGCCTGCTGGCGCTCTTCGTGGTGTGGACGGTGGCAGTTCGCTTTGTCGATGTGCAGCCCATCGGACCGCAAGACTCCGTCGTTGGCTTCGCGGCTTTGAACGGTGCGTTTCACCGTTTGACGGGCGTGCATATGGCGCTTTACGATATGACCGATTGGCTGAGCGTGCTGCCGCTGGGTATTGTGGTGGCCTTTGCTGTGCTGGGACTGGTGCAGTTGATCGGCAGAAAAAGCCTGCGGAAAGTTGATTTCAATATCTTCGTACTGGGCGGATTTTATATTGTGGTTATGGCGGCCTTCGTCATTTTTGAAGTTCTTGCTGTTAACTACCGCCCTGTGCTGATTGAGGGCATACTGGAAGCGTCCTATCCGTCTTCCACCACCATGCTGGTGATGTGCGTGATGCCCACAGCAATGCTGCAATTAAAAGAACGCATGAAGAATGCAGCGTTGAAACGCTGCGTTATGGCGGTTATCGCGGTGTTTACCGCATTTATGATGATTGCCAGACTCGTTTCCGGCGTCCATTGGCTCACCGATATCATCGGCGGTGCGCTGCTCAGCACAGGACTGGTTGTATTGTATGACGCCGTCTGCGGCATGAAAAAAGAATAAGTAACGAGAGCCGGTTTGCCAGAAGTGCAGACCGGCTCATTCTTTGCTGACAAGAGGTATCCACCTATTGCGAAATCATGCGGCTGATGATATGATGAGAGCGAAAAGGAGGCATCACTATGCTGCAACTGAGATTTCCTTATGGCAAAGAGCATCTTTCCATTGATTTACCCCGAGAGCAGGTATGCGCTGTGCTGACATCTGCGCTGGAGAGTTACCGGCCTGATGTGGATGCGCCCACCCTTGTCAGGCAAGCATTACAGCAGCCTGTCGGCTCATTGCCGCTTTGCGAATTAAGCCGCGGAAAACAGAGGGTCACCATCATTGCCAGTGACCATACCCGTCCGGTGCCCAGCCGCCTTCTGATGCCGCAGTTGCTCCAAGAGATCCGTACCGGAAATCCTGACGCGGATATCACCATCCTGATCGCCACCGGATGCCACCGTGAGACGAGTCGGGAGGAGTTGGTTGCCAAGTTCGGCGAAGATATCGTGGCCCACGAAAAAATTGTGGTGCATGACTGCGATGACACGGACAACATGGTCTTTCTTGGCACGCTGCCTTCCGGCGGTGAGTGTTGGGTTAACCGTCTGGCCTGTGAAACCGACCTTCTGGTTTCGGAGGGGTTTATTGAGCCGCATTTCTTTGCCGGTTATTCCGGTAGCCGCAAATCGGTTCTGCCCGGTGTGGCAGGCCGCAGCACAGTGCTGGCCAATCATTGCGCGGAGTTCATTGACCATCCGGCGTCCCGCGCCGGCAGCTTGAAGGAGAATCCCATCCACCGTGATATGGTGTGGGCTGCTCGCAAGGCAGGTCTGGCGTTTATTCTCAACGTGGTGCTCAACGGTGAGAAGGAGACGATCCATGCCGTCGCTGGTGATATGGAAGCTGCCCATGAGGCAGGCTGCCGCTTCCTGGAGGGTCTGTGCGGTGTACAGGCGGCGATGGCTGATATTGTGATCACCACCAACGGCGGCTATCCGTTGGATCAAAATATTTATCAGGCGGTGAAAGGCATGACTGCCGCTGAAGCCAGCGTGAAAAAAGGCGGCGTTATCATTATGATGGCCAAGTCCAATGACGGGCATGGCGGAGAGGCCTTTTGCCGTGAGATGATGGCCGGCGATGATATGAATGCTTTGATGGCGGATATCCTGCGCCGTGGAAGAGGAGAGACGCTGCCGGACCAGTGGCAAGCGCAGATTATGATCCGGATTCTGCAGCGTGCTCGCGTGATATATATTTCCGAAGCTGAGGATGAACTGGTGCGTAAGCTCCACATGACACCGGCGCATTCGCTGCCCGAAGCGCTGGAAATGGCAAAAGCAATGGTAGGAAAGGAAGATCCGACTGTTACCGCGATTCCGGATGGCGTGGGTGTGATTGTCCACGGAAATGAGGACTGAGAATATGAAGCAGATTATTTTAATTCCCGATTCTTTCAAAGGAACGCTCTCGGCAGTAGAGTTTTGTCAGCTGGGCAGGGAAGTGGCCCAAAAGCACCTGCCTGATTGCCGCGTACTGACGATCCCTGTGGCTGACGGCGGCGAGGGTACAGTGGACTGCTTTGTCCATGCGCTGCAGGCGCGGCGTGTGAAAGTGACGGTTACCGGACCGTGGGGTGAGCCGGTAGAGGCAGAATATGCTGTGCACGGCACAACCGCCTTTGTGGAGATGGCGCAGGCGGCCGGTCTTCCTATGGTGGGTGAGAGGAAAGATCCTTCTCGCACGACTACTTTTGGTGTGGGTGAGCTGATCCGCCATGCAGTGAAAAACGGCTGTACCGATATTGTCGTTGGTTTGGGCGGCAGTGCCACCAATGATGCCGGTACCGGCTGTGCTGCGGCATTGGGTGTTCGTTTTTTTGATGAAAAGGGAAATTGCTTCACACCTGTTGGAGAAACAATAAAACATGTCGTATCTTATGATGCGTCTGCTGCGCGAGATCTGCTGGCAGGCTGTACCGTGACGGCGATGTGCGATATTGATAATCCCATGTACGGCCCACAGGGTGCGGCTGCTGTTTTTGGTCCTCAGAAGGGTGCCGATGAAGAAATGGTCGTCATGCTGGATGAGGGGCTGCGCAGTTTGGCGGCTGTGATGCAGGAGAAAAGCGGCGTTGATATCGCCGCCATCCCGGGTGCCGGTGCTGCCGGTGCTTTTGGTGCCGGAATAGTCGCATTTCTGGAGGGTACCTTGAAGTCCGGTATTGAAACCGTGTTGGACTGCGTAAAGTTCGATGAACTGCTGCATGAGACGGATATGGTGTTTACCGGTGAGGGGCAGTTGGACAACCAGAGCCTGCGCGGCAAAGTAGTCATCGGAATTGCGCGGCGTGCGGCAAAGCAGAACGTTCCGGTTATTGCTGTTGTGGGCAGCGTGGGTGAAGGCGCGGAGAAGGCCTACGAAATGGGGGTAAGCTCCGTGTTCAGTATCAACCGCCGCGCAGAGGATTTTTCTGTTTCTCGTTACAAGACAAAAGAGAATTTTACAGCTACAATGGATGCGATTATCCGTTTGTTGGCGAAATAAGAAAAGACACACGGGGCAGCGGATGACTGCCCCGTGTTATTTGTTGGGGAATTCGGGAAAACTTTTGGCAAAGACTGGAGTTTGCTGACAGAGTGTGGTATAGTTAAATTGGATGATTCTAAGTGTCTTTCGACACGTCAAATACGTTTTGCGAGGTGCAAAATGAGTGATATGATCTATCAGAACAAAGAACTGCGCGGTATACTGCAGCAAATGGGGGAGACGGTGCCCTCGGCTTTGGCGCTTTTGTACCATGAAGGCCGGATGGCTGCGCTGGAGTTTATCAGCGGCCACGACGCACAGGTCTGCACGCAGGTGCTGGAACTGTGCGCGCCGGTGATGAAGGAGTCCGTTGGCGATGGCAAACGGTGGCTGGGCGCACTGTGCGATCGCCTCAGCGACAATATGTTTCCGGATGCGGAGCATCCTGCCTGCGATTTGACAAATGATCAGCGCTTGTATTTGGCGGTTTTGGAGCAGGTGCTTGAGCAGCATAAGGGCGAATTTGATCCGCTGACAGATATGATGACGTTTTCGGAAGAGGCGATGGAGCATAGCCGTGTGGCAGAAGAGTATCGGCGCTTTGCCCGTGCCGCCAACGAGGCTCACGTGATGGCGCTGATGCGCATCAGCCGCGAGATCCGTCCCTTTGATCCGGCATCCCATACCATTGGTGTGCACAATGTTGCGCTGCACACAGCCATTATGGCGGAAAAAGCGGGAATCCCTGTAGATTTGCCGCTGGTCAGTGCTGCTGCATTCGGTCACGACATCGGAAAGTTTGGCTGCCGCGGTGAGGATGCCCGACGTATTCCTTATCTGCATTATTACTATACGTGGCAGTGGTTCAGCGAATACGACATGGAAGAAATCGGTCATGTTTCCGCCAACCACTCGACGTGGGATCTTGAATTTGAAAATCTGCCGGTAGAGTCGCTTCTTTTGATCTATGCCGACTTCCGCGTGCGCGGTACCCGTGATGAAAACGGGCGTGAGCAGATCCAAATTTATACGCTGGAAGAAGCATACGAAATGATCTTCTCCAAGCTTTATGATATGACGCCGGAAAAGCAGCGGCGCTACCAGACGGTTTATTATAAGCTGCGCGATTTTGAACGTGTATTGCAGGCACGCGGTGTGCCGACGGATATCGCCTGTGACACGCTTGGCAAGGCAGACGCAAGGGACGAGTCTTTGCTGTCGGCGGAAGACGCGCTGCAGGCACTGCGCAACATGACGCTGTCCGGTTCTTTGCGCTTGATGAACACAATCACCACCAACCGCTCTTTCGAACTGCTTTTAGAGCAGGCGAAAGGTGAGAAGAACCTCCAGCGCATCCGCACATACCTGATGCTGCTGCAGGAATACAGCACCTATATGACAAAGTCCAATAAGAAAAAGACATTGGCGCTGCTATATGAACTGCTGATGCATCCCGACGGTGATGTGCGCCGCATTGCAGGACAGCTTATGGGTCGTCTCTTGGCCAACAGCGGTCCGAGATACCGCAAGGAGCGGCCAACGGGCGCCAAACGTGGCGTGGTGATCCCCACCATGATGGCGTTGCTGGATGAGTCAATGGAACTGTGGGAAAAATACATTGACCTGTGCCTCCATCCCGATCGTAAAATTGCGCCCAAACACGCCCAGCGCATTTCCAACAGCCTGAAGACGCTGTGCGAGTCTATGTTTGTCGGCATGGATTCCAAGGAAAGTCAGCAAATGGTGGAGCCGCTGCTTCGCCGCTTGTACGACGCTCATGGCAGTGACCGGTATGTGCTGGCTGACGCACTGACCATGGTTCCCTATGCGTGTATTCCTCCGCACCAGCGCCTTCCTTTGGTGGAAGCTTTGGGCGAGATGCTGCACCACGATGAAGTCCATCTGCAGCTCACGGTGCTGCGCTGTCTGGAAGTGATGGGGCAGCATGAAGAGATTTCCTGTAAAGTGAAAGAGGTTGTCGGAGACTTTGATACCTCGGTTTTCAGCTATTCTGAAGTGTTGGATTATCGTAAACGCTGCGCCTTGGGCCAGCGCAGTGATATGCTGGATGAGGCCGGTGCTTCGCGCATTTATCTGAGCAATCTCAAGAGCGCTGTGCATTGGACGGTGAAGTTGACCCAGATTGATATGCTGTGCGATCATGCCGTGGCGCATCCGGAAACAGCTTTCCACACTGCCATGCACCTGTCGAACGTCCTTTCCGTCAGTGAGCATTTTCCCGTGCGCCAGTCGGCAGGCGAGCATCTGGTTATGATTGCACCGCAACTTTCGGTGGATCATATCAACGAGATTACCGTCGATCTGCTGCGTGAACTGGAAACAGGACAGGATGAAATCTCCTACGTGATTCCGCCCTATCTGGGCCGGCTGATGTGTCTGCTGCCGGAAAAGGAGATGTGGGAAGCGGAGAGTTTTCTGGAAACTCTGATTCGCGGCAGCGCGGTGCGCCCTGCCCGTGTGGCTCTGTATGTGGTGGGTGAATTGCTCAACATGCTGTCTGCATCTGAGCACGGGATGATTGACCGCTGTTTGGGCCTGTTGATGACCGGAATATGCCACTTTGAATCTTCCGTTCACCAGACAGCACTGGCCGTATTGTGCCGCGATGTGCTGGGCAGCGAACGAATTGCGCTGCAACGCCGGTCGGAATTGTTCCAGCGTCTGCACAAGAAACTTCTTACGGTGCTGACGGAAATGAAGCAGGGGCAGCTGGGATTTTTCAACTGCGCCGCCATGCTGAACCATCTCTACCGATTCATTGTGCAGCGCGAAGTGCAAGTTGGCGAATTCGAATTTCCGCCGGTTAAGCCTGCTGCATTTTTCCCGGGGACGTTCGATCCCTTCTCTGTAGGTCATAAGCAGATCGTTGAGGAAATTCGACGCCTTGGATTTGAGGTTTATCTGGCCGTCGATGAATTTTCCTGGTCCAAGATGCCGCTGCCCAAGCTGCTGCGCCGCGAGATTGTCAGTATCTCTGTGGCCGATCAGTGGGATACCTATCTTTTCCCCGATGACACTCCCATCAATATTGCCATGCCGGAAAATCTTGCCATGCTGCCGCAGCTGTTTCCGGACCGCCCTGTGTATTTGGTGGCCGGCAGCGACGTGATCTATAATGCTTCGGCGTATCGCAGCACGGCACCCGGCAGTGCGGCGGAGTATAATCATGTGATCTTCTGCCGCAATTCCGATGCGAAGGTGGATCATGCATCGCTTCAGGAGATCATTCGCGGTGAATTGAAGATCCTGGAGCTGCCGGCCTTCTTTGAGTCGGTGAGTTCCAGCCGTATTCGTGAGTTTGTCGATCAGAAACTGGATATTTCCATGCTGGTGGATCCGGTGGTGCAGTCCTACATCTACGAGTATGGCTTCTATGTTCGTTCTCCCGAACTGAAGAACGTGATGAAGCCGCAGGATATTTTCTTCAGCCGGTATCACGAGGAAGATGAGAAGCTGCCCACGCAGTTGCTCCAATCTATGGTGACGCTGCAAAAGCCGCTGGCGGTAACGATGTGTGCCAGACCCGACACCATGCTGGGCTGGGCTGTGGGACATACCCTGCAGGCATCGGAGTTGTACGATGCGCTGCATTCGCTGCAGGCGGCCCGTTATGTGCGCCGTTATGCTTCCGGCCGTATTTTGATGGTGAAGGAAGTGAAGATCTGCGGTCAGCGTACTATGGAGCAGTGTCGTGCGGTGCTCAATGAGTTGTTGGTGCGGAGTCTTGAAGATGATCACACCTATGCGCTGTGCCGCTGCGCTGCGGATGATACGGCTTTGCGCATCGCTTTGGAACAGCTCGGCTTCCTGCCGGTGGTTGACTGTGAAGATACTTTCTGCGTAGATATGCGCGCACCTGTGATGCTGCTGCAGGATGTGCTGCTGTGGCTGAAAAAACCGCATCAGGACGATCCGGAAGTGAAAACTGCTGTGTTGCAGACAAGACCCAAGCTGCGCCAGGCGCTGTGCACCATGTTCCCCGGTCAATTGCTTCTGTGCTTTGACTCGGAAATGCTCAATCAGGTGGTCATGGAACGGGTGCAGCAGGCCAACGGTGTGCAGGATGTGCCTGCCGGTGTGCGGCGTTTGGGACCGTATATGTGCGTGCCCTACGGCAAGATCCTCTCCAATGAGATCGTACCCAACACGGTGACAAAAACACTGCACGTGGAAAAGCGCTTTGACACCGATATTGAGAATTTCGCCATCGTGGAGTATCCGGGCTATTCGCAGCTGCACAATCAGGCCCGTACGCTTCGCGCGTTCCACCGTCCTTTGCTGCTGGTGGATGACTTCCTGCATAAGGGATACCGCATTGAGAAGCTCGATCAGGTGTTCCGTGAGGCGCAGCTGACCATTGACCGTATTATTGTTGGTATTATGTCCGGCAACGGTAAGGATCTCATGCAAGTTCAGGGCCGTCAGGCGGAATGTGAGTACTTTATTCCCAATCTCCGCTATTGGCTGACCGAGAGTTTGCTCTATCCCTTTATCGGCGGTGACAGTACCGGTGAGCGAGATATGACCGAACATATGCTGCCGTCTATTAACCTGGTGCTGCCGTATTACTACCCCAAGTTCATGCCGGAGGTTACAGAAGAAAGCATTATTAATTATAGCCGTGTGGCATTGAGCAACGCCTTGGAGATTATGCGTGTCCTGGAGCGGCGTCATCAGCGTATTTTTAACACAACGCTGACGATCCGCAGACTTGGTGAGGCGTTGCAGCAGCCCCGTTTGCCCGATAAAGGCAACTGCATGAAATACGACTTTAACCGGCCGGCATCCGACTATTTGGCGGAGGATCTGTGTCAGATTGGTCGTATTTGCCGCCGTGTGGAGGAGTGAGACTATGCTGAAACGTTGGAACAATATCTGCCTTTGCGGCTCTGGGGAACTGTTTCCTGCAGGTTCTGAGCCAACGGAGAAATTGTTTGCTCCGCTGGTCATTCTGGTGCACCGTGACGGACTGTGCCATCGTGGCGTATGGGCAATCCGCTCGCTGGCAGAACTGGAGGAAACGGAGTCTGTACGGTGCTTGCTGCCCAATACACAGTGTGCCGAAGAGAGTGAACTGGGCGAATTTGTGTCCCGGAATGGCGCCATGGTGGCAAACACCGCGTTCGTGCGGCTCTTTGACATGCTGCCCCGATTCCTCTTTCCCAAGAAAGACGGCTTGCGTGTAACGCTGGTAGGACTGGGCGACGTGGGCGGCACGGTGCTGACGGGCCTGAAGCTTTTGGGCCGCGAGATTGACGAAATTGCCATCTACGACCCGAACGAGGCGATGTGTCAGCGCTATGAGATGGAACTCAATCAAGTGCTTGCTGAACATGGGGGAGACTGTGTGCCTCGCGTGATCATTTGCCCGGAGGAACGGCTCTTTGATTGTGATCTGTTTCTCTTCACCGCGTCACGTGGTGTTCCGGCAGTGGGAAGTGATGTCAAGGATGTGAGAATGGCTCAGTTTGAGGCCAATCGCGCTATGCTGGATGTCTACGCTGCCAAAGCGCGTGCGGCGCAGTTTTCCGGACTTTTTTGCCAGATTTCTGATCCGGTAGACCATTTGGCACGGGAGGTATTCCTGCGCTCCAACCGCAACGATGACGGCGTGTACGACTTTGCCGGACTCCTTCCGGAACAGGTGCAGGGCTTTGGCTTGGGCGTCATGGCTGCCCGTGCGGCGTACTATGCGCAGAAAGAAGAGATCACGTTTGATTCCGGCCGCGTCTACGGTCCTCATGGCCAAGGGCTGGTGGTGGCCAATCATCCCAATTTGGCGTATGACGATGCGCAGTCCTGCTGCCTGACGGAACTGACCCGTACGGCGAATTTGAAGGTGCGGGATCTGGGCTTTAAGCCTTATATCGCACCGGGTCTTTCCTCGGCTGCCATTTCGATTTTGCGCCTGCTGCGTGGTGAAATGCACTACGGTGCCGTTGCGCTGGGCGGTGCCTATTTCGGCTGTACCAGCCGGATGACCCGTTACGGTGTGGAATTGCAGCGCGAAGAGATCTGTGAGGCGTTGCTCAACCGACTGGAGGAAACTCACCGCGCACTGCGTGAGTTTGACTATCAATGAGGGGGCCGCTTGTTGTGCTGCGAGTGGGCAGCAATGAGCGATTGGAGCGCCTGCTGCGCCGCGCGCTGGAGGGATGCGACGTTCAGTTCCTCGCGCCGGATCAATTGGTCAATGGGCTGCGAGATGCACGTATTCTCTTTGTGATATCCGTGGATCAGCTGGGTGTGGATGCGGCGTTTGTGCGCCTGCTGCGAATTTTGCGCAGCGGTATTCGCTTGAGCGGCTGTGTGGCCGGAGTAATCGTAGACGGCGCCGATGAGCTGTATACAAAGTCTGCGGCACAGGAAGTGGCGCTTGCGGCCAATATGGCCGGCTGCGCATTTCCGGGAAAGCCGCTGGTGGAGGGTACCGGCTCGCTGTATAACCAGCATATTCTGGCTCGCCGTATGAATTTGAGCTGGGAGGAGACGTACTTTACCCGTGCCGCAGAGCTGGTGCAGCGCCTGATGAAATTTGAGGCACCGAAGTTTGAAAATCCCAAGGTGCTGATGATCCATGCCTCAGACAATCAACGCTCCAATACGGTGTGGATGGGTCGGCAGCTGTTGCAGCGTTTGCCGGACACAATCGCAACACAGGAAATTTCCTTGCAGAACGGTACGATCCATGATTGCCGCGGCTGTTCCTATGCGGCTTGTCTGCACTATTCTCAGAGTGATACCTGTTTTTATGGCGGAGCGATCTCGCAGGAGGTGCTGCCGGCGATTCGCGAATGCGACGCCATGCTGTTTCTGTGCCCCAACTATAACGACGCGGTCAGCGCGAACCTGATGGCGCTGTTTAACCGCATGACCAACTTGCTGGTGCAGCAGGAATTGCTGGATAAATATCTCTTCGGTGTGGTGGTTTCCGGTTACTCCGGCAGCGATCTGGTGGCGCGACAGCTGCTGGGGGCTCTGTGTTTTAATAAGACCGTGATGCTTCCGCCGCAGTTTTGCATGTTGGAAACGGCACACGACCCCGGCAGCGCCCAGCATTTGCCGGATATCGGACAGCGTCTGGATGATTTCGCGGCCCATATGAGCGCGATATTGCAGAAGTGATGAAAAGAACTCCGCTCAACTGAGCGGAGTTCTTTTGTCTATTCGGCCGGCAGAATCGTTTCGGCAAACCCTTTGGCAAAATAGCGTGCGCCAAGAATGGCTTCATCCAACGAGTTGCCGGCCGCACCGATTTCAACAAGGAGGGAACCGGCCGTAAACTGTTGATTATAGCGGTAGTCGCGTGCTGCGATGGGCCGCATCAGGGTGGGGGAGAGTGTGTTCAGTTTTTCCTGTACGGCTATGGCCAACTGTAGATTGTCGCGCCAGTTATCGTGGGCTACACCCATGACCAGACAGCACTGAGCAACACGGGAATCTTCCCTCGTTACCAGCTTATATTGGTTTCCGTTGGCATCCTGAATGGCATCGCGGTGTACATCCAGCACGAAGGTGATGGAAGGGTATTTCTCCAGATAGCGCGCAATGGAATCATAGCTGCTGTTATAGGCGTCGTTGTAACTGTCGGCATCGTGCAGTGTCCGGTCGTGCAAAACGGAGATACCGTAAGTGGACAGTACCGCTGCGATCTCATCGCCAACGCGCACCACATTATAGTTCGTGTCCAGCGTGCGGTATGTGCCGCTGGGATCATATTCCTGCCCGGGAGGCATGGTGTAGGCCTCTGTTCCGTGGGTATGGATAATCAGAACCTGAGGGCCGTCTGATGCCAGCTGCGCACTGAGCGGTGCCTGTGCCAGATTTTCCTCTGTAATTTGACGGGAAGAAGCGTTTTTGATATATACATTGTTTACCACGGTATAGCTCTGCGAGTTGGTGGGAATAACTGTCTGGGATGGAACACCGTTTTCATCAAATGCGAGATCATCGTAACGGATGCCGGGTATGGAGTTTGCGACAGGTGAAGTGGGGCCGGACACGTCAGCGCTTCCGCTTGGCGGATCCTGAGAGGTTTGCATCATCAGCTTGGTGACGGAATTGCGGTATTGCATCAGAAAAGGCGATTGCCGCAGGGCAAGGACATTATAGAATGTCAGAAGATCGCTGCCGGCGAAATGACACAGCTCCCATTGCAAAATGGCGGTATAGACGCTCGAAAGATCGGCAAGGTTGAGCTTGCCGGATTCAAACGGCTTGCCGCGAGTGGAGATTACCACCGTCCATAGGACGAGCAGCGAGAGCAAAAGTGCGGTAAATCGACGTATGAACTGCTTTTTCATAATTTGTTCGTCCTCGCAGATGGTGAAGCATTACAACTAACAATTATGTGCGCTGCGCCCTGAATATGCTTCAATTGTGACAGAGCGATGAGAAGTTTTCGTTGATTTTTTTCACAATTCAAGTATAATGTATGTAGTAAATACAACAGGAGGATTGCCGTATGGAAGAAAAGGATATCCTGATGAATGAGCAGTCGGAAGAGACGACCAAGCAGCCTGCTTGGGAAGTGATTGCCGACATTGATGTCGAAGAAGTGGAAGAAGTGCTGGAGGACGCTGAGGAAGAACTCAAGCGCGGTGTTTCTGCGATTAAGGACTGGATGCACAACACTCTTTATGAGGCCAACCGCGTGTTCCGTGAGCACAAGTTTGCAGTTTTGGCTGTCATTGGCGCGATTGCTGCCGCTGCGGCTGCGATTGGTGTATTGTGCGCTTTGCTGAAGAAGAAAGACTAAAACAAAAGGCAGGACCACGGGTCTTGCCTTTTGCCTTTATGGGCAGCAGAAGATTTACAAAGGGTTTACAGACTCCGCGTTGTCTACACGGTGAAAAAATGATATGATAAACGGGATCATATCATAAAGAGAAAGGAATTGGCTTATGCGAGTTATCGATCTGGAAAGTATCAACTACAATATGCGTAACGAAACCCAGTTTGTGCTGCGCTGTGAAGAGGTTTATCACGATAAGATCAGCGCGGCAGTGGGCACGATTCTCTCCAATCGGAAGCCGTTCGTTGCGCTGACCGGCCCGTCCGGCAGCGGAAAGACCACGACAGCCATGCGTTTGAGAGAATATCTGGAGAATCTGGGTGTTCAGGTCAATGTGCTGAGTATGGACAATTTTTTTCTGCCGCTGGATCAGCGACCTCCGGAAGCGTCCGACTGGGAGTCTCCCTACTGCGTAAATATCGACCTGCTGGTTGAAACGCTGCACCGTCTGGCAGAAGGGGAGACGGTGGATGTGCCGTGGTATGATTTCAAGACGGGCTATACCGGTGGATACCATACCGTACAGGGACATAAAGACGGCATCATTTTGGCCGAGGGCATCCATATGCTCAACCCTCTGATTTTCGATAAGATCCGCAGTGATGCATGCGGTGTGTATGTGGCACCCCGTACCCGTATTATCACCAACGACGATAAAATTGTCCGGCCGGAGCAGTTGCGCGTGGCGCGCCGTATGATTCGTGATTACTATACCCGTGGTCATTCGCTGCGCGACACCATCATGCGTGCAGAGAGCGTGGACCGCGGTGAAGTGCAGCATATCCAGCCCAACAAGCACAACGCAGCTATCCACATTGACACGTTCCATGATTATGAGCCTTGCCTTCTGGCAAAATTCCTTCTGGACTTGCCGGAATTTGAGACAGAACTGGATGAGGGCTTTCTGGAAGAGCACGGCTTGACGGATCTTATGAAAATGGTACGCGGCGTCCCGGCGCTGCATACGCCGTATGTGCCCCGGAATTCTCTGATCCGCGAGTTTGTCGGTGGCAGCGTATTTACGTACTAATGTAAAAAACGCCGCGAAAAAGCGGCGTTTTTTCTTTTGTCGCTTGGAGGGGAAATTGACAAAAGGAATCGTGGCGCGTATAATATAATCAATCATAAAGGGGGTATGTATATGAAGATCATCACTATCAGCCGTGAATTTGGCAGTGGAGGCCGTGAGCTGGGTAAGCGACTGGCCGATGAATTGGGGATCCCCTGTTACGACCATGAGATCATTGAAATGATTGCCAAGCAGAATGGCTTTGACGAACGTTATGTGGCGAATGTTTCGGAAAAGAGCATTGAAGCTGCGTATCCGCTGACGATCGGCCATCGTTTTGCTATGCCGCCTGTGCAGATCATGGACCAGTCTATCCGTGTGGCTGCAGCTCAGCGTCAGATTATCGAAAACTTTGCCAAGCAAAGTGACTGTGTCATTGTAGGACGCAGTGCCGATGTGATTCTGGAGGAGATGGAGCCGCTGAATCTTTTTGTCTATGCTGACATGGATTCCAAGCTGCAGCGCTGCAAGGACCGTGCTCCGGCCGATGAAAACCTCAATGACAGCGAGCTTGTGCGAATGATCCGTCAGATTGACAAGCAGCGCGCCCAGCATCATCAGATGTATAGCGACACCAAGTGGGGTGCAAAAGAGGGCTACCACCTGTGTATCAATACTTCCGGTAAGGAGATCAAGGCTTTGATTCCTGCTTTGGCTCAGTTTGCCAAGGCCTGGTTTGCGGAATAAAACTAAAAAGGCCGCAGCATTGCGGCCTTTTTGCTATTCGTAGGAGGGAATATCCAGTGAAACTGACCGTTTTGTGCGACAATAGCGCCCGTGTAGGCGCCTATTATCTGGCGGAACCCGGCGTTGCGTATCTGCTGGAGGAGGGCGATGCCAAAATCTTGTTGGATACCGGTTTTTCCGATGTCTATATGCGCAATGCCGCCAAATTGAATATTGACCTTTCCAATCTGACGGCACTGGTGATCTCCCACGGTCATGACGACCATACCGGTGGTCTGATTCATCTGCCGCAGCAGAAAGAAAAGCTGCCTCTTTACGGTCATCCCCGTATCTTTGAGCGCAAGCGGCTCAACGGCGAGGAAATCGGTGCGCCCTATACGCAGGAGCAAGCAGAAGAGCGCTTTGACCTGCGCTTGAGCGATGAGCCGGTGCAGCTGAGTGAGCGGCTGATATTTCTTGGCCAGATTCCTCGCAGCAATGATTATGAGAACAAAAAGCCACTTGGTGAATGTCTGGTGGACGGTCAATGGCAACCGGATTATCTCATAGACGACAGTGCGCTTGTTTACCGCGGCGAGGAAGGACTGACCATCATTACCGGGTGCAGCCATTCCGGTATCCAAAATATCACTGACTACGCTGTGAAAGTCTGCGGCGACGCGCGTATCAGCGGCATCATCGGCGGATTCCATATGCCGGTGGTCAATGAGCAGACGGAGAAGACGGTACGTTGGCTTGCCAAACTGCGGCCGAAAAATTTGCGCCCCTGCCATTGTACCTGCTTCCATGCCCGTGCGGCCATCCATAGCTGTGTGCCGGTAGGTGACATGTGCGTGGCTGATGTGCTGGAGTTTTAAGAAAAAAGAGCTGGCTTTGCCAGCTCTTTTTTGCTTATCGTTTGCGACCGCGCAGCCAGAAGCCGAAGAAGATACCGCAGACACCGCCAATGATATGTGTCAGTTGAGAGACACTATCGCTGCCGCGAATACCGTCCATAATTTCGCCGCCCAAATAGAAGATGACCACAAGGATCAGCGTGATAGGGATGCCGCCCTTTTTCATCTCTGTGAAGGAGGACAGAACGATCATCATAAAGACGATGCCGCTGGCACCCAACAGAGCAACGCCGGGGAAGAAGATAAAGTTCACAAGACCGGTTGCAAGCGCTGTCGCAGCGATTATAATCAGCAGCGATCGGCTGCCGTACTTTTCCTCCAGTGCAGGGCCGACCAGCAGAAGAAGCAGCATGTTGCTCATGTAATGGCTATAATCGGCGTGTCCCAGCACATGACCGAAGAAACGCACATAGGTGAGCGGATCAGACAGGGAAGAGCGGTATACGCAAAAAAATTCCGATGTGGTGAAACCACCTGTTACGCCGTCGAGAATCAGTGCCAGCAGACTCAACATCGCGAAGGTCAGGATCACAGGGGAGTTGAAACGTATTACAAGCTTTTTCAAGATTTCGCCTCATTTCGCATGAATTTCTTTTATCATATAATATCCGGCAGAAAATGTAAATATTAAGAGAGGCGGATACGAGAATCTCTTGTCGGTGGTAATTTTCTCACGATGCGAAAAAATCATCGAAAAGGGGTTGCAATATCCCACATTTGATGTTAGAATACCCACATCAACTGAATAGACCCTTTGAACTGCACAGAATTGTATAAAACTGAGCGGGGAGGGGACTCTGGAGAATCCCATTGAGTTGGGTGCCGAAGGTGCAAGGCCGCATGTGGCCGAATCTCTCAGGCGAAAGGACAGAGACGACCATTGTTCTGCACGCGCACGGCGTGGTCACTGTTTAGCTCCAGAGTTGCTGTTTCAGTCAGCAACTCTTATTTTTTTGGAGGAAAGATTATCATGGAAGCTGCAATTCTGAACATTGTTGCAACAATCAACACCTACGTATCTAACTACGTGCTGGTATTCCTTTTGGTGGCCGTTGGTCTGTGGTTCACCATCCGCACTCGCTTCGTGCAGGTTCGCTGCTTCGGCGAGGGCATGAAGAAGGTTTTCGGCAATATCTCTCTGCGCGGTAAAAAGCAGGAGTCCGGTATGAGCTCTTTCCAGGCCCTTGCTACCGCCATTGCCGCACAGGTTGGTACCGGTAACATCGTTGGTGCTTCCGGCGCGATCCTGACCGGCGGCCCCGGTGCTATCTTCTGGATGTGGATCATCGCCTTCTTCGGCATGGCTACCATCTACGCCGAGGCTACGCTGGCGCAGAAGACCCGTATTGTGGATGCTGACGGCAGCGTTCGCGGCGGTCCCGTGTATTACATCACCAACGCCTTCAAGGGCGGCTTCGGTAAGTTCCTGGCCGGCTTCTTTGCCGTGGCTATCGTGCTGGCTCTGGGTTTCATGGGCTGCATGGTGCAGTCTAACTCCATCGGCGAGTCCTTCAACACAGCCTTTGGCGTTCCTACCTGGGTTGTGGGTATTGTGCTGGTTATCATCTGCGCTATCATCTTCCTGGGCGGCGTGCAGCGCCTGGCTTCCGTCACCGAGAAGCTGGTTCCTATTATGGCTTGCATCTTCCTGCTGGGCGGTCTGATCGTTCTGGTTGCTCGCATTCAGTACATCCCTGCTACCATCGGCATGATCTTCAAGTATGCTTTCCAGCCTCAGGCCATCATCGGCGGCGGCGTCGGCTTTGCCATCAAGCAGGCCATCTCTCAGGGTGCTAAGCGCGGTCTGTTCTCCAACGAGGCCGGTATGGGTTCTACCCCTCACGCTCACGCTCTGGCTAACGTCTCTTGCCCCCACGATCAGGGCGTTGTGGCTATGATCGGTGTGTTCATCGATACCTTCGTGGTTCTGACCCTGAATGCTCTGGTGATTATCGCCACCCTGTATACCAAGGATGGTCCTCTGGCCGATTGCGGCGCAGCTGCTGCCAGCACGGTGCTCACTAAGACCAACCTGGCCCAGACTGCCTTTGGTACTGTTTTCGGTGAGAAGTTTGGCGCTATCTTCGTGGCTGTTTGTCTGTTCTTCTTCGCATTCTCCACTGTTCTGAGCTGGAACCTGTTCGGTAAGATCAATGCCATCTACCTGTTTGGCAAGAAGGATGCCAAGCGCTGCACCCTGATTTATACCGTGATTGCACTGGTCTTCGTTTTCATCGGTACGATGGTCAGCAACGATCTGGTGTGGGAGCTGACGGACCTGTTCAATTACCTGATGGTTCTGCCCAACGCCATCGCACTCTTTGCTTTGACCGGCATCGTAGTGGCTTGTGCCAAGAGAAAGTAAAACATGTAAAGCAGGCGATGCATTGCATCGCCTGCTTTTGAAATAAAAATCAAAAAAATTGAAAATGACACTTGACAATCGCTTCTGTCTGTAGTATATTAATCAAGTCGGCAGCGAACGACAACAAAATATGGGGGTATAGCTCGGCTGGGAGAGCGATTGAATGGCATTCAAGAGGTCAGCGGTTCGATCCCGCTTATCTCCACCAAAAAGTTCTGAAATCGAAAGATTTCAGGACTTTTTCTTGCTTATCGGATTTAATTGTGAAATATGATACATTGATTTCCTGTGTGAACAGCAAAAGGAGGACGGCCCAAAGGCGC
>JAZKYM010000064.1:0-11080 GCA_045612165.1 Vescimonas sp. | reverse complement strand
GATCTCAGCGCGCATCTGGTTACGCAGCTTGGCGTCCAGGTTGGACAGAGGTTCGTCCATCAGCATGACCTGGGGGTCACGGACGATAGCGCGGCCGATGGCAACACGCTGACGCTGACCGCCGGACAGAGCCTTGGGCTTACGATCCAGATACTGGGTGATATCCAGAATCTCGGCAGCCTCACGCACGCGCTGGTCGATCTCATCCTTGGGAGTCTTCTTCAGCTTCAGGGAGAATGCCATGTTATCATACACGGTCATGTGGGGATACAGAGCGTAGTTCTGGAAGACCATGGCGATGTTACGGTCCTTGGGCTCCACATCGTTCATCATCTTGTCGCCGATCCACAGTTCGCCGTCAGAGATGTCTTCCAGACCTGCGATCATACGCAGAGTGGTGGACTTACCGCAGCCGGAAGGACCGACCAGAACGATAAACTCCTTGTCAGCGATGGTCAGGTTGAACTCCTGAACAGCGACGACGCCCTGCTCGGTGACCTGCAGGTTGATCTTCTTCTCGGGCTCAGCACCCTTCTTGGCCTTTTTCTTCTTGCTCTCGGAATGGGGGTAGATCTTCTTGAGGTTTACCAGTTTTACTTCTGCCATAATTCTTTGACTGTAAACGGACTGCCTCCGCAGATTCCGCTCTTACGACCCGGCCATATGCCGGTGCCGCTTTACGACAGGTCTCCACACTGCCGCACCGCCAGTCGAAGCGGGTCTTTTCCTCCTTTAAATTTCCCTCCGCGTGTCATAAAGTGGAGTGACGCGCAGTGGGCGGAATAAGATGGGTTAATCATACCATATCAACCGGGTAAAAGCAACGATTTTGGGCGCAAAAAAGGCCGTGAAATCTTACAATTTCACGGCCTTTTTTTCGTCATTTTACACACCCAGCTGTTCCAAAGCCGCCAGTTTCAAACTGGCACAGAAGACCTCCATGGCCTTCTCCAGTTCCTCCACAGGAGGCAGAGAGGGAGCAATGCGGATGTTGCTGTCCTGCGGATCTACACCGTAGGGGAAGGTAGCACCGGCGCCGGTCATGGTGACACCGGCCTCCTTACACAGAGCCAGCGTCCGTTTGGCAAGACCGGGCAGCGTGTTCACCGACACGAAATAGCCGCCCTTGGGCTTCTGCCACCGGGCAATCCCCAGCGGTGCGATCTCCTGCTCCAGATATTCCAGCACGCAGCGGAACTTGGGCAGCATCACCTCAGCGTGCTTCTTCATCAGTGCCAGCGTATGCTCCTTGTCCTTCAGATACAACACGTGGCGCAGCTGATTGACCTTGTCGTAGGAGATGGTCTGCACCGTCAGATGTTTCTCCATGTAGGCGATGTTATCTACGGAGGACGCCATCACACTGACACCGGCACCGGGCAGCGTGATCTTGGAGGTAGAAGCGTACTCATAGACCATATCGGGATTACCGGCCTCGCGGCACAGGGCGATGATATCGTCGAAAGGCACAAAGTCACCGTCAAACTCATGGACACAGTAGGCGTTATCCCACATCACGGTAAAGTCGGATGCCGCAGGCTTCAGGGCCGCAATGCGGCGCACCGTCTCGTCGGAATAGATAATGCCATCGGGGTTGGAGTATTTGGGCACACACCACATGCCGCGCACATCGGGATCCTTTACCAGCTCCTCCACCATGTCCATATCGGGGCCGGTGGCGGTCATAGGCACGGTGATCATCTCGCAGCCAAAGACCTCGGTAATCTTGAAATGGCGGTCATAACCGGGCGCAGGACAAAGGAACTTCACCTTATCCAGCTTGCACCAAGGCTTTTCGCTGTGCAGCAGGCCGTGGGTAAAGGCCTTGGAAATGGTGTCATACATCAGGTTCAGCGAAGCATTGCCGCCGATAAAGCACTCCTCCGGACGGCAACCGAGGATATCGGCAAACAGACGCTTGGCGGCAGGGATACCACTCAGATCGCCGTAGTTGCGCACGTCAATACCGTCAGAGACATACTGATCGGGGCTATTGAGGACTGTGAAGATATCGCTGACCAGATCCAACTGCTCCTTACCAGGCTTACCGCGGGCCATATTCAGCTTCAGCCCCAGAGCCTTGCGCTGCTCGTAAGCAGCCTTGACAGCTTCGTATTCGGCGCCGCGCTGCTCCTGCGTCATTTCTACATATTTCATGGCAAACATCTCCCTTTGTTTTTTTCGTATTGTATCACTTGATGGGCATTATGACAATTCCCGAATTTCGTAAAGATCGCCGCGTCGCGCCGACAGGATGGGCAGCTGGCGACGGATGGCCTCCACACGCTCCATATCCAGCTCCGTCACAGAGATCTGCGGCTGCTCGTTGCACTGCTTGACCACGCTGCCCCAAGGCTCACAGACGATGGAGTGTCCCCACGCGGTGTAGCTGGCCACATTGTCACGGGCAGGGGACGTACCCACGGTGTAGCACTGGTTATCCACGGCACGCTGGCGGAAGAGAAGCTCCCAGTGGGCAGGGCCGGTAGTCATGTTGAAAGCCGCCGGCACAAAAATCACCTTGGCGCCACGCAGTGCCATGAGCCGTGCCAGCTCTTCAAAGCGGAAATCAAAGCAGATGCAAAGACCCATCACACCCCACGGCGTTTCAAAGGTAGTCACATCCTGTCCGGCAGCCAGAGCGTCAGACTCACGGAAGCACTGACCGCCCTCCACCTCGATGTCAAAAAGGTGGGTCTTGCGGTGTCGGGCAATGCATTTGCCCTCAGGGTCAAAGACGTAAGAGGTGTTATATACCTTCCCTTCACACAGCTCGGGGATACTGCCGCCTACGAGGTAAATGCCCTTTTCCTTGGCAAGGGCACTCATGGCGCGGTAAGCCTCGCCGCCCTCTTCCTCGGCATAATCGCGAAACAGTGCATTATCATAAGGGCAGCAGAACATCTCCGGCAGCACCGCCAGATCAATCTGGCCGGCCCAGCGGATCATGTTGCAGGCACGCTGGATGTTGGCGCTTTTGTCGGCACTCACCGGCATCTGGATCTGTGCTATCTTCATACTTTCGCCTCCCATTCCGCTTCCTTAAAGCCCACGAGAACGAAGTTGTCTCCGATCAGCAGCGGCCGCTTGACCAGCATGCCGTCAGTGGCAAGCAGCGCGATCATCTCATCTTCCGTCATGTGGGGCAGCTTATCCTTGAGTTGCAGCTCCTTATAAAGAAGACCGCTGGTGTTGAAAAACTTCCGCACGGGCAAGCCGGAGATGGCGATCCAGCCGCGCAGCTCGTCCGCAGTAGGATTTTCTTCCTTGATGGGGCGAACGGTGAAACTCACGCCCTTTTCTTCCAGCCATGCCTTGGCCTTGCGGCAGGTGGTGCATCTTTCATAACAAATAAACGTCATTTTTCAAAACTCCCTTATCACAAGGTCGGTCACACCGGCGCCCACGCCTGTCTCCAGACGCAGCACACGGGGATGTGCCCCATACTCACGGCGGATCATGTCCCGCAGGGCGGTGCCGCCGTGGTGTCCGTGGATGCAGCGGATACGATAGGTACCCGTCTTGGCGCGGCGCAGCGCCGCGTCAACGGCAATACGTGCCTGATATTCGTTTTTCCCGTGGAGATCAATCTCCCACACGCCTGCCGTCATCCCTTTCGCCTCCTATTCTGCCCTCTATTTTACGGGAAAGAAATTGCGGATGCAACAGTTGTGTGATAGAATACCATTAAGATTTCATCTGCGAGGTATCTCTCCATGAAAATTCTCGTTCTCTCCGACTCCCACGGCAACGTGGACAATATGGCTCGCTGCGTAGAGATGGTGAAACCACGCCATATTCTCCATCTGGGCGACTGCATCCGCGATACCGAAGCGCTGCACGACCTCTTCCCCGAAATTCCCATGACCGCCGTCCCCGGCAACTGCGACTGGGGCCGCACGGAGCAAGGTGAGATCCTCACAGAACTGGGCGGAAAGCGCATCCTGATGATGCACGGGCACACACGCTCCGTCAAACACACCACCATGAACGCTCGCTACGCCGCCCGTGAAGTGGGCGCCGACATTCTGCTCTTCGGCCACACCCACTATTCCTGCGTGGACTATGACGGCACACTCTACGTCATGAACCCCGGCAGCGTCGGCGACTACCACGCCCCCACCTACGGCGTCATTACCATTGAGGGCCAACGCACCGACTGCTCGGTGTACCGCCTGTAAGGAGGACGAACCATGTTTTATATCGGCTGCCACCTCTCCCCTTCCGACGGCTTCCTCGCCATGGGGCAGACGGCAAAATCCATCAATGCCACCACATTCCAGTTTTTCACCCGTAATCCACGGGGCAGCAAAGCCAAAGCCATCGACCCGGCCGATGCGGCAGCACTGGTGGCCTTTCTGAAAGAAAACAGCTTCGGCCCCGTGGTGGCCCACGCACCCTATACCATCAATCCCTGCTCCAAGGATGAGCGCACGAGGGAGTTCGCCTTGCAAACTATGGCCGATGATCTGGTGCGGATGGAATACCTGCCGGGGAACTACTATAACTTCCACCCCGGCAGCCACACCGGCCTTGGCACAGAAGCCGGCATCGAGCTGATTGCCGACACCCTCAACACCATCCTCAAGCCGGAGCAGACCACCACGGTGCTCCTCGAGACCATGGCCGGCAAGGGAACGGAGATCGGCGGCCGGTTTGAGGAGCTACGGGCCATCCTTGACGCGGTGGAGCTGACAGACCACGTGGGCGTGTGCCTCGACACCTGCCACGTCAACGACGGCGGCTATGACGTGGTAAACGGTCTGGACAGCGTGCTGGAAGAGTTTGACCGTGTCATCGGTCTTGAAAAACTCAAGGCCATCCACATCAACGACTCCCTCAACCCCTTCGGCGCCCGGAAAGACCGCCACGCCAAAATCGGCGAGGGATTCCTCGGCACCGACGCCTTTGCGCGCATCATCAATCACCCAGCGCTCAAAGATTTGCCCTTCGTGCTGGAAACTCCCAACGAGCTTCCCGGCTATGCCGCGGAGATCGCATTGCTGCGAGGACTTCGAAACGAATAAAAAAAGAAGCGTGACGCACACCGCGTCACGCTTCTTTTTTTATACTCACTTCTTGGCGGCGCGCTTTTTGGCGAAAGCGGCCTTTTTCTTCTCGGGCATGGGCGGCTTGCTGCCGGAATTACCCTTCTTGCCGTGGGCAGACTTACTGCCGCCCGGCTTACCGCCGGTGGGCTTGCCGCCGCGCTCATCATGGCGCTGGCCGCGTTTGTCGTCACGGCCGCGCTCCTCGCGGCGCTGGACGGGCTTTTTCTCTTCCTTCTTCTCCTCCGGCGGCTTCCAACCGGCAGGAGGGCGGATGAGACAGTGCTTGCCGTAACCGATGAGGTCGGTGCGGCCTGCCTTCTGCAGCGCTTCCAGCACCAGAGGTCGCTTCTCGGGACGTCCCCACTGCAGCAGCGCTCTTTGCAGCGCCTTATCGTGGGGGTCACGGGCCACATACACCTCGGACATATCCCGGGGGTCGATACCGGTATAGTACATGCAGGTGGAAATCGTGCCGGGGGTGGGATAGAAATCCTGCACCTGCTCGGGCTGACGGGCATTGTTCTTGAGGAACTCCGCCAGTTCCACCGCGTCATTGAGGGTGCAGCCAGGGTGGGAGGACATCAGGTACGGCACCAGATACTGCTCCTTGCCGCCTTTTTCGTTGAGCCGTTTATACTGGGCCCAGAACTTTTCAAAGACATCGAAATGGGGCTTGCCCATATAGTCGAGGACGCTGCTGACGCAGTGCTCCGGCGCCACCTTCAGCTGGCCGGAGATATGGTTGTTCACCAGCTGGGAGAAGAATTCCTTGTTCTTGTCCTGCAGCATGTAGTCGTAGCGGATACCGCTGCGGACGAACACCTTCTTGATGCCGGGAATCTTGGCCACCTCACGCAGAAGTTTGGTGTACTCGCTGTGGTCGGCATCCAGATTCTTGCACGGCTCGGGTGCCAGACAGCTTTTGCCCTTGCACATGCCGCGGCGCTTCTGCTCGGCGCAGGAGGTGTGGCGGAAGTTGGCGCTGGGACCGCCCACATCGTGGATGTAACCCTTGAACTGGGGATCTGCCGCCAGAATCTCCGCCTCGGCCACCACCGACTCGATACTGCGCGAGGTGACCATGCGGCCCTGATGGAAGGCCAGTGCGCAGAAGTTGCAGCCGCCAAAACAGCCGCGGTTATGGGTGATGGAGAAGCGCACCTCCTCAATGGCCGGCACATCCTCTTCGTACATGGGGTGGACTTCCCGCACATAGGGCAGGTCGTACAGCTTATCCAGTGCTTCGCGCTGCAGGGGCCGGGCCGGCGGATTCACCACCAGCAGCTTTCCCTCACAGGGCTGCAAAATGGCCTTGCCGCGCACCGGATCATGCTCGTCGTACTGGATCTTGGTGGCCCGTGCGTAATCTTCCTTACTCTCGCACACCGCCTCATAGCTGGGGCAGTCGGTGCGGTGGAACTTGCAGCCGGAATCATCGTCGGCAATGTAGGCCGTACCGGGCACGTCGGTGATGTCACAGGGCTTCACCTTGCGGCTCAAGCGCTTTGCGATCTCACGGGTCGCGCTCTCGCCCATGCCGTACACCAGCAGATCCGCCGGTGCGTCAAAAAGAATGCTGCGGCGCACCTTGTCGTCCCAGTAGTCGTAGTGAGCAAAGCGGCGCAGGCTGGCTTCCAGACCACCGATGACAATGGGCGTATCGGGGAAAGCCTCACGGGCGCGGTTGGCGTACACGATAGTGGGGCGGTCGGGACGGTAGCCCAGACGACCGCCGGGGGAATACAGATCTTTCGTTCTGCGGCGCTTGGCCACGGTGTAGTGCGCCACCATGCTGTCCAGATTGCCGCCGCCGATCATCACGCCGTAACGGGGCTTGCCCATGGCGCGGAAAGCTTCACAGTCTTTCCACTCCGGCTGGGCCAGAATCGCCACGCGGAAGCCGTCAGCTTCCAGTGCACGGGCAATCAGCGTGGTGCCGAAGCTGGGGTGGTCGATGTAAGCATCAGCGGTAACCACCAAAAAATCATAATAGTACCAGCCGCGCTCAATCATCTCGTTGCGGCTGACAGGTAAGAATTCCGTTCCTCTCATATCACTCGATCCTCATAGCCGATGGACATCTCCATGGCGTTGTCGCTTGTTCTTTCAAATCCGTACTGTGCAAAATAGCCTTGCAGTTCCTGCGGCACCTCTGTCAGCCGCAGACGCTTGCACCCTGCAGCGCGGCAGCGCATCACCGCCTGTCCCATGGGCTGAATGCCGTGACGCTTGCCCCGTGCCTCGGGCACCAGATAGTATGTGCCCACCAGTCCGGTGTCGCCCTGACGGCCCAGCAGCTGTACCAAGCCCACAGCCTGTCCTTCCTTCCACACAGCGATGCGCTCGCCCTCTTCCGGCACCGGCATCCCCTGTGCCTGCAGTGCAGCGGCTGCTACACCATCCATGGGGCGATAACCGATGCCGTCTTCAAAACGCACCACGCTTTGTTTCTTGCTGCGAGCCACGAAACGGGTCAGTCCTGCCTCCGTCAGATGGCTGTTATCGTTGCCGTACACCTCCCGGATTGCTCCGTTTTCCACTTCCAGCAGCGATACAGAGGCGTTGTCACCCAGCACCGTCTGATCGATCTCGCCCAACGCCATACCGCGGATGGTACCCAGCAGAATACGGATCGCTGCACCGTGGCTGAACACCGCCACCGTTTTGCCCTCATTTTCTGCGGCAATGCTGCGCAGAGCGCAGAGCAGGCGGTCCCGGGCAGCAGCGCCGGTCTCACCGTTTTTCACGTCAAAATGCTCCAGATCCAGATGGAAATTGCGCAGTTGTTCCATGTCCATGGCCGCCACGTGCTGCCACGGCTGGCCTTCCCACCAGCCCAGGTTCACCTCCCGCAGATCGCGGCGCAGCCGGATCTCCAAGCCGCGCGGCTCGCTGAGGGCACGGGCAGTGGTACGGGCACGAAAGAGATCGCTGGAATACACCGCGTCGATCTCCACGCCCTCAAACCGGCGGCGCAGGGCGCGGATCTGGTCATAGCCTCTCGCTGTCACCAGCCCATCGAAGTGGCCCTGTACCAGACGGTAGAGGTTGCCCTCTGCCTCGGCATGGCGCACCAGATAGATTTTCGTCATCGTATCCGCCTCCTTAGAGCACAGTCACATACTGCTTCATGGCCTTCACGGCAACTTGCGCCGCCGCTTCGGCATCGGCAGCGGTCTGAACGGTGTCGTCCACCACCAGCGCACCGTGACCGTAGTCGTCAAAGGCGTATTCGGCATTTTCCGCATTGCAGTTCCGCAGCACCAGGAACAGCTTTTCCTGCTTTTTGCGCACCTCTCGAATATCCAGCGAGTAGCCCGTCTCAATGACGGCACCGGCACCGCGCCGCGCCATCTGTTCGGCCACCGCCGCATAGAGCTTGCGGTCACCGGCCATGAGATTCTGCACCTCACCGCTGAGTGTGCCTGCCGTACGCACCAACGCCAGCGCCGCTTTCCCCTCCGGCACACGGCAGCTCTCGCCGCCGGCATAGGGCGTTACAGTAATGGCGTCTGCAGCGCCCAGAGCTTCAAACCAGATACCCGGCTCACTGACACGGCAGTCTACGATCACATAGTAGCCGTGTCCGGCAGCTGCGGAACACAAATTGCTCAGCACATCCATTCCCACGCTGCCCAGACGCAGATAGCTTCCGGCGTCCAGATATACCGCCGGCAAAATCCCGGCCGCACCGGCCAACACCCGGCAGCCGTCATAGCGCAGCGCCTCGGCGGTGGCCACGGTACCCTCGCCGTACATTTCGGTAAACTGGCGCAGCAGTGCCGGCTTGATGGCACACACATCTGCCCGCAGGCCCAGCGCCACAGGTGTTTTGCACCGGCGGATGGCCTGTTGCAGTCTTTCGATAGACATATGGCATCTCCTTTATCAGGTCATAGTTTTCTAAATTTATATTATACGCCCAAGCACACTTTTTGGCAATTGTCACTTGCAGGGATTTTTGCGTTTTGTCGGGGCAAACTACGGCTGTACCAATAAAGGAGTGATCAAGTATGTGTCATACCGGTTCGTATTTATGCGGTATGGGTGCCGGACTGATGGTCGGTGCCATCGTCTGTGCAGCAGTTCTCGCCCGTCCGGAATCCCGAAAAAGCGTTGTTGGCAAGACCATGCAGCGCGTAGGCAACGCCGTGGATCAGGCGGTAGAATCTGTTGCCGACATGATGTAAAACAACACAAACCGGGTATCGCAGCAGCCGCGAAGCAGGGGTTTTCCCGTTCTCTGCTTCGCGGCTAAAAAAATATGCCGTTTTTTGCATTTTTCTTCTTGACAAGCGCTGCAACTTTGGTATAATAGTCCATGCTGTCACGCAGCCAATTGAATACGGAGTAGTATCGAAGTGGTCATAACGAGCACGACTGGAAATCGTGTAGTCGCCAAAAGCGGCTCGAGAGTTCGAATCTCTCCTACTCCGCCAAAACAAAAAGCACACCGAAAGGTGTGCTTTTTTGTTTTGGTGGAAATAAGTGGGAGGGATTCGAAGTCCTGTCGTAACAATCCGGTGGATTGTTACTGCCGCCAGCACAAATGTTGGCGGCCACATCTATCATTGTTCCTGCGGAACAATGATGCAAACGAATCTCTCCTACTCCGCCAAAAACAAAGACACCCTTTTGGGTGTCTTTTGTTTTTGCAGAAAACAGGTGAGATTCGAATTCCTGTCGTGATATGCCGGTGGCATATCACATCACCAGTCCACAGACTGGTGATCTCCTCTATTTTCGCCTGTGGGCGAAAATGCAAACGAATCTCTCCTACTCCGTCCAACTCCCCTAAACTCCCCCCCGCACCACGCCCGCCACCATCCCCTGATGCTTTTCCTCCCGGTTGTATTGGCAATGTCTTTGCGTTGTGGTATGATGTGGGTACGCAACATATAGAGGAGGCCAATTATGATTAAGAAATACTTCCCCCTTGAGGTAGACAAATCCCTTGAGGATACCATCCCTCCGGAGATTTTCTACCACCTGAGCCGTATCCGCGATGTTTATACAAGCGAGGAAGAATACATCGAAGCAGCCGATAGGTACGCATCTTATTTGAAGATCAGTTACGGATTCACCATCTCTTGGCAAGAGCTATTTGGCGAGCCGAAAGAGTATGGGATTCGTGTGTGTACGGATTGTGGATGGGCGGTTTTTCCGGATGAAGGCGAGCACGAGTGCAAAGCCAAGAGATAAACACCAACGAGGAGTTCGCTATGGATAAGACTCAAAATTTCACAACAGGGAAAATCTTTTCTCCCCTTATACGCTTTGCCCTGCCTGTACTATTGGCACTCTTTTTGCAGGCGATGTACGGTGCAGTTGACCTTCTGATCGTGGGACAGTTCGGCGGCGATCAGGCGGACGTATTCGTATCGGCGGTGTCTACCGGCAGCCAGATTATGATGACGCTCACCTTTGTGATCAACGGTCTTGCCATGGGTCTTACCGTATATGTGGGCGAGAAAATCGGTGCAGGCAAACGCAAAGAAGCCGGCGAGATCATCGGAAGCGGCATCAGTATGTTTGCCATCCTCTCCCTGATCCTGACGGTCGTTATGGTCTGCGCGTCTTCCGCTCTTGCAAAGCTGATGCACGCGCCTGCCGAAGCTTTTGACAACACCGTCTGGTACGTTGCGATTTGCTCTGCAGGTACACTGTTTATCGTAGCCTACAATCTGGTAGGCAGCATATTCAGAGGGATCGGCGATTCCAAGATCCCGCTTCTCACTGTAGCGCTGGCTTGTGTGCTGAACATTTTAGGCGATTTGCTGCTGGTAGCCGTTTTCGGATTAGGCGCCGTGGGTGCCGCCATTGCAACGATTTTTGCACAGGCGATGAGCGTTGTTCTCTCTGTGCTTATTATCAGAAAGCGCCAACTCCCCTTCGACTTTTCCCGAAAAGACATCCGCCCCAACGCCGCGCATATACGGCCAATCCTGCGTTTGGGTGTCCCCATTGCGCTGCAGGATCTGCTGGTCAGCATTTCGTTTCTCGTGATCCTCGCCATTGTCAACGACATC
>JAZKYM010000063.1:0-13069 GCA_045612165.1 Vescimonas sp. | reverse complement strand
AATTATCCATTGTGACTACCTCCCCACATAATAAATCATTAACACTGATACCCAGAACATCACAAAGTTCAAGCATAATAGACGAGTCGGGCAGAGATTTGCCAGTTTCCCATTTTGATATTGCTCTGTCGGTAATGTTCATTTTTTCTGCCAACTGCATTTGGGTTAAGTTTGTTTTTCTTCTGCGCTCGGCAATGAACTTTCCAATTTTTACTTGGCCCATAGGTTGCCTCCTTTCGCTTTCAGTATAGACAATTTGGGTAACAAAGAACACGAACCGATGGTTGAGTGGAGAGAAATCAACCATCGGTAGGGGTGAAAATTGACCGTCAAATTCAAGTTTGTCTGTCTGCTTCGTTTATTCTATCAGATTGCCGCAGTATACGCAAGAACCGTCCGACGGGATGCCTGTCGGGTCTGCGACTGTTTTACGAGACCCCGCATTTGGCGGCGGTCTTTTTTTGCGTATGTTTTCCATTCTCCCGGGGAAAACTGTGGGAAAGTTTGCATAGGGGAGGAAGAAATCCATGAAAAAATCCTTGGCACTTGCCTTTGTACTGGTGGCCTTGCTGCTCACCGGCTGCACCGGCACCACCGTCATCTATCAGGAGATCACCCGGCCCGACACCTCACAGCCCACACCGCCGCCGGAGAACAGCGGCCCTGCCGCCTTGAAAACGGGACTTGCCCTCATCACCGACACCACCACCAGTCAAAACGGTCTGGCCTCTTACGATGTGACGGTGGCGGCCGTACTGGTGGACGACGAGGGCGTCATCCGTGCCTGCATGTTGGACGGTGCGGCGGCGCAAATACCTTTCGATGAAAGCGGCGTCCTCACCGAAAGTGGCAGCTCCGTCACCGTGTATCGGGAGGAAAACGGCGTCTGGGTCAATCGGGCGCAGGTGCTGGAACGTGCCGCCGTGGGCAAAACGCTGCGCCAGCTGCGCACAGCCGGCGACTGGGACGAACGGCTCCTTGCCGCCGTGGAACAGGCGGTGGCCAATGCCGCCTATCTGGGGGCAGGGGAGGCGGATGAACTGCGCCTTGCGGTGCTGGCCGATCTTTCCGACAGTACCTCCGCCGCAGGGGAGGAGACGGGCCGTGGGCGGCTGAGCTGCGATGTGGCGGCGCTGACCCTCAGCGGTGAGACCATCACCTCCTGCACCATCGACAGCGTCCAGGCGGATGTGACCTTCGATGCCGCCGGTGTGCTGAGCGGTGAACTGAGCGACCGTGTGCCCACCAAGACGGAGCTGGGGGACGCTTACGGCATGAAGGCCTACGGCGGAGCAAAGTACGAGTGGTATGAGCAGGCGGCCAACTTCTCGGCCTACGCCACGGGAAAAACGGCGGCGCAGGTCATGGCCATCCCCACCGCCGACGGAAAACCGACACAGGCCGACCTCTATACCTCCGTCACCATCTCTATCACGCCCTTCCAGAGGCTCATCGCCCGTGCCTGCGGTCTGGGATAAGGGGTGGGGAAGATGAAACGCCTGTTTTTCGGTGGTGTGCATCCCAGCGATGGCAAAGATCTTTCTGCCGGCAGCACCGTTGTGCCGGTAACGCCCCGGCAGGTGGCCATTCCGTTGCGCCAGCATATCGGCGTGGCCTGTGTGCCGCTGGTGGCGGTGGGGGAGCGTGTGCTGGCAGGACAGCTGATCGGTGACGGCGAGGGGCTGTGCGTTCCTGTCCACGCCTCCCTCTCCGGCACCGTCTGCGCCATCGAGCCGTGCCCCTACGTGGGCGGCGGCACGGTGGATTCCGTGGTCATCCGCAGCGACGGTAAGGGGGAGTCCGTTCCTGCTGTGCCCCTGCGTGAAGGTGAGGCGCAGGCGCTGCTGGCGTGTATCCGCAAGGCCGGCATCGTGGGCATGGGCGGCGCAGCCTTTCCCGGCAGCGTGAAGGCCATGTCGGCTATGGGGAAGGCGGAAGTGCTCATTGCCAACGGCTGCGAGTGCGAGCCGTATATCACCTGCGACGATGCGCTGCTGACCATCCAGCCGCGCCACGTGCTGCGCGGCTTGGAGCTGCTGCGCCGCATCCTGCAGCCCAAGCGTACCGTTTTGGCGGTGGAGGATAACAAAAACACCGCCATCGAGGGCTTGCGCCGCTGCATGGCGGATTTTCCGGAGATAGAGCTGGCGGTGCTGCCTACCCGTTACCCGCAAGGATCGGAAAAGCAGCTGATTCAGGCGCTGACAGGTCGGCAGGTGGCAGCCGGACAGCTGCCCATCACGGCAGGCTGCGCTGTGTTCAACGTCTCCTCCTGCGCCGCCGTGTGCCGCGCCGTGGAGGAGGGAAGACCCCTCACCGAGCGCATCGTGACGGTGACGGGTGAAGCGGTGGCCCGACCCGGCAATTACCGCGTGCCCATCGGCACATCGTTCCGCGATCTGATCCTCGCCGCCGGCGGGCTGCAGGTCAACGCCCAAAAGGTCATCAGCGGCGGCCCCATGATGGGTAGAGCCCAGGTCGATCTGGACGTGAGCGTGGTCAAGGCCACCAACTGCGTGCTGTGCCTGCCGCCTCAGGGACAGGAGACGGAGGGACACTGCGTCCGCTGCGGCCGGTGCGTGTCGGTCTGCCCCATGCACCTGCAGCCGCTGCACCTGTACGGCTGCGACGACGGACGCCGCCTGCGACAGCTGTACCTCTGGGACTGCATCGAATGCGGCTGCTGCAGCTATATCTGTCCGGTGCGTCTGCCGCTGACGGAGTACTTTCGACAAGCCAAACAACGCCACAAGGAGGAGAAGCCATGAGATTGACGGACGGTTCCGCGCCCCATATCCGCAGCCCCATCACCGCGGCGCGGATCATGGGCGATGTGCTGCTGGCGTTGCTGCCGGCGCTGGCGGTGGGCGTGTGGCAGCTGGGATGGCGCGCACTGTGGATTGCTGGCGTCTGTGTATTGTCTTGCGTGGCGGTGCAGCGGCTGGGGAGCATCGGCAAAGCATCAACCGACGGATCTGCTGCCGTGACGGGTCTGCTTCTTGCCATGACGCTGCCGCCCCACATACCGCTGTGGTTGGCGGCGCTGGGCGGCGCCTTTGCCGTGGCGGTGGGGAAATTGCTCTGGGGCGGCGTGGGATGCAACGTCTTTAACCCCGCCCTTGTGGCCCGTGCCGCCATGGTGCTGGCGTTCCCACGGGCCATGACGGCTTACGCCGCCGATACGGCTACCTACGCCACGCCGCTGCACCATATGGCACTCCACGGTCTGCCGCAGGAGCGCGTGTGGGAACTGTTTGTCGGTCTGTGCGGCGGCTCGGTGGGGGAGATCTCGGCACTGGCGCTGCTGCTGGGCGGCGGTTACCTGCTGTGGCGAAGGGTGATCACGTGGCACATTCCGGCGATGTATCTGGCTGCGGTGGCGGCGCTGACGCTGCTCTTCGCCCGTGGTGACGAGCCGCTTTTGTGGATGTTCAGCCAGCTCTTCAGCGGCGGCCTGATGCTCTCGGCTTTCTTTATGGCCACCGACTACGCCACCTCACCCGTCACGCCGTGGGGACGGCTGATCTTCGGCATCGGCTGCGGCGCTCTGACGGTGCTTTTTCGCTATGTGGGCATCTTCCCCGAGGGCGTCACCTACGCCATCTTGCTGATGAACGGTTTTGCCCCTATCATCGAGCGCTGCACGCCGCCGCGCCGCTTTGGGGCGCAGAAAGGAGTCAAGGCATGAAGTGGAAACCCTATCTCCCGGCGCTGGGCGCCGCGGTGCTGAGTGCTGTGGTGCTGGCCATCGCCGCCTATGCCTTTGACGGACTTCACGCCATCCGCGCCGAGGAAGCGCTGCAGGCCAAGCTGCGCACCATGCTGCCCGGCAGCACCGTCTTTACCCAACGCGACGGGGACGGCGGCGCCGTGCAGGCCCTCTACGAAGGCAGCACCGGCACGGTGGTGCAGGTGACGTGCCCGGGCTATGTGTACGACATCACCGCGCTGGTGGCGGTGGACAGCCAAGGGCGCGTGGTGGCGCTGACGGTGGGCGATGCCCACGAGACGCTGGGTCTTGGCAGTGCCATACTGACGGATTACGGATTTTTATCCCAGTTTCTGCGCAGCCGCGGCCAGACGGAGATCGGCGAGGAGATCGTGCCCCTCACCGGTGCCACCGTTTCCAGCCGCGCCGTGAGCCGCTGCGTCAATCTGGCGGTATCGGCAGTCACCGGCGCGGATGTTCCCACGCAGGCCACCCCTTGGGAGGACGGAGCATGAAGAAGAACGTATTGACCCTGCCGCTGTCATTAACGGCGCTGATGACGCTGGCGCTGCTGGCTGCCGTTGCGCTGCGCACGATGTGGCCGCAGATGATCCTGCCGCGACTGGATATCACGGCGGTGGTGCTGCTGTGTGTGCTGGCGCTGGTGCTGGGGTGCTATCTCTCGCCCCACGCCGACTATCACTATCCGTCTCTGGCGGTGCTGGGCGCGGTGCATTTCGGCCTGCTGCCGGTGGCCGCATCCTACGTGCCGTGGCCCACGGGTGTGCTGCTGGCTGCTGTGGGTGCGGTGGTGCTGCCGCTGAGTGCGACGGTGTTCGCCTCTTTGCGCCGCCGCTTCCGCGAGGCACCGCTGGCACCCATCGCCTGTGGGCTTTGTCTGTATCTGGCTGTACAGGCCTTGCGCGGCGTGCTGGTGTGAAAAAAAGACCTGTTCCACGGTGGAACAGGTCTTTTTTTGCTTACTCAGTCGGCCAGTTTTGCCTTTCGCAGCGCCGTCACCAGAATGGGGATCAGGATCAGCTGTACGATGATGCCGGGCACGGCGTTGGCTACCGCACCGGCCCAAAAGGCGGCGAGGGTGAAGCCCGAGCCGCTCAAGCCCAGAATGACCGCCTGTGCCGCGCCCCAGACGAGGCGGCCTGCGATCATGGCGGCGATGAGGGAGAGGTACATGTGACGGGCATTTCTGTGTCCCTTGCGCCACAAAAGACCGGACACCAAGCCGTAGGTGCCCAGCTCAAAGGCCATGGCGATGGCCGTCAGCAGCGGCGGCATGGAAAACACGGCGTGGCGCAGCAGCGGTGCGATCAAACCCACGGCGGCGGCCCACCAGGGGCCCACCAGAAAGCCGCACAGCAGAACCGGCAGGTGCATGGGACACAAAGCGCTGCCGATCTGGGGGATCTGGCCCGTCAGGAAGGGCAGCACCAGCGCCAGCGCCAAACAGATGGCGCTGTAAGTCAGGGCGCGGATAGGGGAGAGGCGTGTGGTTGTGTTGGTCATAAAAAAGGGTTCCATCCTTTCGACAAATTGCCGTCTGGAACGGGATGCGTGCATCTGGGATGCCGTTTGAAGAAAAGTGATATGTGTTTTCCGGCTTGGCCGGTGAAATGACGGTTACAGTAAGGTGCGCAGCAGCTCCACAGCCTTATCCATCAGCTCTTTGACGGTCAGGCTGGGTACGCCTATCACCAGATTGCTGCACTGATTCACCGGCAGCAGCACCTTCTTGGCGCTGCTCTGCCCGATGGCCACGGCCATGGCAGGGGTGATCTCCCCCAGCAGGGAGTCGGCAGAGAGAATGCCGATGGGGCCGGCGATGATATCCGCCGTGCGGCAGGCCACCAGCACCGGATTTTCACCGGTAGCGCCCTGCTGCGCGCCTGCTTTGAGCATGGCGGCGGTGGCGATGGCGTTGGTGCCAACGGCGGTGATTTCACAGGGCAGCTGCGCATCACGGATGCGCTCAATCAGCAGCTGGCCCATGCGGCCGCTCTGCCCGTCAATGACAACAAGCTTCATAGCTGTACCTCCAGTTGGATGCTGCACCGAGCAGCAGTGTCAAAGGCGGCGAAATACGATTGCTCCAGCGGAATCCATTCGTTGAAGAACCGTGCGGCAAAATCGGGAGAATTGCGTTTTTCGATCCGCGCACGCTGGGTATCTTGGTCGATCTCCACGAAAACCGACACGTCGGCATAGTCGCCCAGCGCCGGATGCATGCTGTAACAGCCCTCCACCACCGTCAGCGCGGTGGGGGTAAGGTCATACCCCTCCGCCACCGTAAAGGTGGCACAGTCAAAGGGGCGGTAGCGGAAGGTGCGTCCGTCCTTGAGGGGGGTGACCACTTCGGCCAAAAACCGCTCGTGGTCGATGTTGCCGCCGGGTGTGGCGTAGCGCTGCGGTGTGCGCTGTTCAGGTCGCAGGAAAAAGTCGTCCATGTGCACCACGGTACAGCCGTAGATCCGCGCTAAAAGCGCGGCCAGTGTGCTCTTTCCGCTGCCGGCACCGCCCTCGATGGCCACCACCGTGCGCTCATTGTCTGCCAGCTTGCCGTCAATGGCCGCCAGCAGCGGCAGCAGCGCGGCGTGGGAGGCGTGCAGCACGCGGTAAGCCGGTGAATAGGCAACACGGAAAGTTTCGGAATGGTGCTGCGCCGGGAAACCGGCGGCGCGCCAAGCGTCTGCCGCCGCGGAAAACGCGGCAAAGGAGAAGGGAAGCAGTTCCTCCCGGGCCATGTCCAGCGCCACGGCCACCATCGCTTCGGCCGAGGCTGCACCGGACACCGCTTTTTCCGCCGAGAAGGCGAAGAGTCGGGCAAAGCTACGCGGCGAGACCCCCAGCCTTTTCAGATGGCCCAGATGCACGCGGCAGATGCCGTGGCTCAGCAGCTCTATACCGCCCCCGTTGCCGCAGGTGTCCATCTCCTGCCGCAGCCATTGTTCGGCTGCCGCCTCGTCACCGATCAGGTGTCCGCAGCCAAAGGCACTGTGGTGGATGAACTTGAGAAGGTCCTGCGGCTGCAGGAGGGGATAGGCACGGCAGTGCCGGACGATATGCTGCTGTATAGCGGTCCGTTCCATGGCGTCCTCCTGCGGTGATTTTCTCTATTATACGATGTTTGCCGTCCGATTGCAAGGTTGCACAATGCGCCGTGGTACGTTATAATGGCAATAAAGAAATAAAGGGAGGACCTCACAATGGAAAAGATCAAGATCATTCTGGACTGCGACCCGGGACATGACGACGCTGTGGCCATTATGCTGGCCGGCAAGCACCCTGCCATCGACCTTTTGGGTATCACCGTGGTGGCCGGAAACCAGACGCTGGAAAAGACGGCCCGCAACGCCCTGCATGTGACGCAGTGGCTGGGCATTGATGTGCCGGTCTACGCCGGCTGCGGCCAGCCCATGATCCGCGAGAAGGTCGTGGCAGGCGATATCCACGGTGAGAGCGGTCTGGACGGCCCCGTGTTTCCTCCGCTGGAGAGAAAGACGGAGGAGATCCACGCCGTGGACTTCATGATCCGCACGCTGATGGCATCCGACGGCGATATCACCGTGGTCACCACCGGCCCCATGACGAACCTTGCCATGGCCATGCGTATGGAGCCGCGCATTGTGGAGAAGATCCGCCGCATCGTGCTGATGGGCGGCTCGTATCAGAACGGCAACGTGACGCCTGCTGCCGAGTTCAACATCTTCGCCGATGCCGACGCGGCCTATGTCTGCTTCACCTGCGGCCGCCCCATCACCATGGTGGGTCTGGATGTGACGCGCAAGGCGCTGTGCTATCCCGAGATCGTGGAGCGCATGGCCAAGGTGGATAACCGCGCCTCCCGTCTCTTCTGCGACCTGATGGCCCACTTCTGCCGCACCCAGAAGGAGATCTTCGGCTGGGCCGGCGGCCCCCTCCACGACCCCATCACCGTGGCCTATCTCATCGACCCCACGGTGCTGACCGTCAAGCCCATGAATGCACAGATCGACATCCGTTCCACCTCCTCCTACGGCCGCACCAACTGCGACTATTTCGGCTATTTGCAGCTGCCTGCCACCGCCGATGTGGCCATCGACATCGACGTGGACAAGTTCTGGGACATCGTGCAGCAGACGCTGGAATATTACGCATAAGGAGTGAGGGATATGAAAGCACTGTGCTTCGGCTCGCTGAACATCGACTATACGTACCGCGTGGCGCATTTTGTGGCCCGCGGCGAGACGCTGCTTTCGGAAAATTTGCAGGTGTTCAGCGGCGGCAAGGGTCTCAACCAGTCTGTGTCCCTCAGCCGCGCCGGAGTGGCAACGTACCACGCCGGTGCCATCGGTGAGGACGGTGTGTTTTTGCTGCAGCAGCTGCAGGCGGCCGGTGTGGATACCTCCTGCGTGGATGTGCGCAGCGACGTGCGCACGGGCCACGCCATCATCCAGAATACGCCTGACGGCGACAACTGCATCTTGCTCTACGGCGGCGCCAATCAGGCCATCCGCCGCCAGCAGATAGACGCGGTACTGTGCCGCTTTGACCGCGGTGACGTGCTGGTGCTGCAAAATGAGATCAACGACCTTGCCTATCTCATGGAGCGCGCCTTTGATCGGGGCCTTCGTATTGCCCTGAATCCTTCCCCCATGAACGAGACGATCGCGGCGCTGCCCCTTCATCTGGTGGACTGGCTGATCCTCAACGAGGTGGAAGCCGCTCAGATCCTCGGCGCTGCCGTCACCGACGGTGCCGCAGCAGCTGCCGCGCTGCACGGTAAATTCCCCCGTACCGCCATCGTGCTGACCATGGGCAAGGCAGGCTCTTACTACTGCGACGGCACGCAGGCGCTGCACCAACCGGCCTTCGCCGTGGAGGCGGTGGATACCACCGCTGCCGGTGATACCTACACCGGCTATTTCCTCTGCGGTATGCTGGAAGAACTGCCGGTGCAGCAGGCCATGGCGCTGGCAGCCAAAGCTGCCGCTATCTCCGTTACGCGCCACGGTGCCGCACCCTCCATTCCCAAACGGGATGAAGTGATACTACAAGTCAACGGAAAATAAACGATAAAGGAGCAGACATATGGCAAAATTTGTGAAGCTGGATCCTGCACTGGCTGTGGCCCTGCGGCAGATCGATGAGCGGCTGGTCTCTTACAATGTGGAGATGACCGAGGTCACCGGCGGTACGTTCTGGAAAGCCTATACCGAGGCACAGGTGGACGGTACCGAGGAATTCCCGCCCATCCGCGACTGGCGCGACATGGGCAATCTGCAGCAGTGGTATGACCCCATCGACACCACCAATTCCCGGCTGATTCATCTGGCCCGGGAACTGGGCCCTGCCTGGGTTCGCGTGTCCGGCACATGGGCCAACAAGACCTATTACGATTTTGACAACAAGTACGAAGGCAAAGTGCCGGAGGGCTTCCAGAATGTGCTGAGCCGTCAGCAGTGGCTGAATCTGCTGGACTTTGTCCGCGCCGTGGGCGCCAAGCTGCTGGTGTCCATCGCCAACTGCCCCGGCATTCACGCCGCCGACGAGCCCATGCCCTTTGATCAGGCAGAGCTGCTGTTCCGCACCTCCAAGGAGTACGGTGTGCCCATCGCCGCGGCTGAGTTTACCAACGAGCCCAATATGATTGCCCTCAGCGGCCTGCCTCAGGGTTACACGGCTGCCGACCATGCCCGTGACCACGATCTCTTCGGTGCATGGCTGAAGGAAAACTATCCCGAGTGCCTGTTTGTGGGCCCCTGCACCGTGGGCGATATCAATCTCTTCGACTCGCTGACAGGTGCCGGCGGCGGTATGGCGGCCGGTTTCCAGTTGGTCACCACCGAGGAACTGCTGGGCGAATACAAGTCCCCCATGGACGTGTTCAGCTACCACTATTATAACGGCGTGTCCGAGCGCGGCGCCGCCATGGGCGGCCACTGGCCCTATGAGGCCATTTTGTCCGAGCAGTATCTGGCAGTGGCCGGCAGCTGCGCCCGACAGTATGTGGCCCGCCGTGACCGCTATGTACCCGGCGGCCAGATGTGGGTTACCGAGTCCGGTGACGCCGGCTGCGGCGGCAATACCTGGGCCTCCACTTACTGCGACGTGCCCCGTACCCTCAATGAACTGGGTGAGTTCTGCACCATCACCGACGGCATCATCTTCCACAACACGCTGGCCTCTTCCGATTACGGCTATCTCAAGCACGGCACCTTTGTGCCCCGTCCCAACTATTTCGCCGTGCTGCTGTGGAACCGTCTCATGGGCAGCACCTGCTATGCCTCCGGCGTGGAGAATGGGGAAGGCGCCCATGTCTATTGCCACTCCCGAAAAGACGGAAAGGAGGGCCTTTGCTATCTGGTCATCAACAATTCTGCCGAGACGACCACTGTCGCCCTGCCCGGCGAGGTGGAGGTCTATGCCCTCACCGGCAACGGCAAACTGCGCAGCCGCACCATGCTGCTCAACGGCCGCGAACTGGTGCTGGGCGAAAATGACGCCCTGCCTGAGCTCACCGGCGTCCCTGCCTCCGGCACCGTGGAGATTGCGCCCGGCGGCTGCACCTTTATCGTGGTGTAATACTGCACATCAAAAAAGCCGACCGTGTCAAACAGTCGGCTTTTTTCTTGTCAAGGGAGAAAAAACTTGCTTTTTGTGACATTAGTCACAGAAAAATGGGTTCTTCTTGGGTAAACTTAAATCAGATAACAAAGAAAGGAGCTGACAGCAATGGCAGCTAACAATATTAACGCAGGTAAATTCAAAGAATTGATTCACGGCGAAAAGCCGGTGCTGGTGGACTTCTGGGCTCCCTGGTGCGGCTACTGCCGACGGATCGGCCCGGCCTATGACAAGGTGGCCGATCAGTATGAATCCCAGCTGGAAGTAGTGAAAATCAACATTGACGATGAGCCCCGGCTGGCCGAGGAATGGAAGATCGAGGTGATCCCCACGCTGGTGATCTTCCGCGGCGGCGCAGCCGTCAGCTCCGTGGTGGCCCCCGATTCCAAGGCCGCCATCGACCGCTTCATCGCTCAGGCGCTGGAGCAGTAAGAGACTCATCCTGCAAGGAGGCGTTGGATATGAACAACCCACGCATCTATGATATGGTCATCCTCGGCGGCGGCCCCGGCGGGTATACGGCGGCGCTGTACGCTGCCAGAGCCGGTCTATCCACCGTGGTGCTGGAAAAGCTCTCTGCCGGTGGGCAGATGGCCCTGACCCAGCAGATCGACAACTATCCCGGGTTTGAAGAGGGTGTGGACGGTTTTGAACTGGCCGAAAAGATGCAGGCGCAGGCCCATCGTTTCGGCGCCGAGACCGAGTATGCCGAGGTTACCGCCGTGGATCTCAAGGCAGACCCCAAGGTCATCGAAAGCAGCGAGGGCACCTTCTACGGCAGAACCGTGGTCATCGCCACCGGTGCCAATCCCCGTGAACTGGGTATTGCCGGTGAACGGGAGCTGGTGGGCCGCGGCGTTGCCTACTGTGCCGCCTGTGACGGCATGGCCTTCCGCGGCAAGACGGTGGTGGTGGTCGGCGGCGGCAATTCCGCCGCGGCAGATGCGCTGCTTTTGAGCCGTATCGCCAAAAAGGTCATTCTGGTCCACCGCCGCGACACGCTGCGTGCCACCAAGGTCTACCATGAGCCGCTGCACAGGACGGAAAACGTGGAATTTTACTGGAACAGCGCCGTGGTGGAGCTGCTGCAGGATGGCCGCCTGACCGGTGTACGTCTGCGTGATCTCGTCAGCGGCGAAGAGCGCGTGGTGGATTGCGACGGTGTGTTCGTCAGCGTGGGCAGAAAACCTGCCACCGAGCTGGTGGCCGATCAGCTGGCGCTGGACGGCAGCGGCTATATCGTGGCCGATGAAACCACCGCTGCCTCCATCGGCGGTGTCTACGCCGTGGGCGATGTGCGCACCAAGCTCCTCCGTCAGGTGGTTACCGCCGTTGCTGACGGCGCCATGGCCGTCCATCTGGCAGAGGAATACCTTGCTGCACAGGGATAGAGGAGAAAAAAGAAAGATCCGGCTGATTTTCAGCCGGATCTTTTGTCATGTTGGGGGTTAAAATCCGAAGTAGTTTACCGCGTTGCGGTAGCAGATGTCCTGCACCATTTCGCCCAGCGTCTCCATGTGGCAGGGATACTGGCCCTGCTCCACCAGCGTGCCGATCTTGTTGCACAAAATGCGGCGGAAATACTCGTGGCGTGTGAAGGAGGTGAAGGCGCGGGAGTCGGTCAGCATACCCACCGAGCCGGAGAGCAATCCTGTCTCCATCAGCTGGTCGATCTGGTCGCTGATGCCGCGGATGTGGTCGAGGAGCCACCATGCCGCGCCGTACTGCACTTTCGCGCCGTCGGCGGCGTAGTTCACTGCCATGGTAGCGAGCATGGCGCTGTCGGCAGGATTGAGGTTATAGAGGATGGTACGGGGCAGGTGACCGGCGCGGTCAATGTCACTGAGGAAAGCGCTCAGCGCAAAGGGATCGGTGGCCTCGCCAATGCTGTCGCCGCCGGCGTCCGGGCCGAAGGAGGCCATCAGACGGGGGGAATTGTTGCGGATGGGACCCAGATGCAGCTGCATGGCAAGGTCGCGCTTTGTGTATTCTTCGGCCAAAAAGCGCAGCAGTGCGCCCTGATACACGGCGATTTCTTCCTCGGTGAGGGCTTCGCCGCGCAGCGCCTTGTCCATCACGGCGGCACCGTCGCCCACCGCGTAGCGGAAGTGGATGAAGCCGTGGTCGGTAACGCGGCAGCCAACGGCGCAGAAGAAGTCCAGCGCACCGCGCAGCGCGGTCAGCAGGCTCTCCCAGTCGCGAATCTCGCCGTAGCGTGCGCCCAGCTGCTCCAGCGCCGTCTTCCACGCCGCCTGATCGATGTGGAGGAAGCGGTCGGGGCGGAAGGAAGGCAGCGTGCGGAAGGGAAGGGTGGTGTCGGCAGCCAGCTTTTCGTGCCACTCCAGCGTGTCGGCGGGGTCGTCGGTGGTGCACAGGATCTTCACCTGCATCTTGTCCAGCAGCGATACGGCATCGAAGCCGTCACCTTGCAGCATTTGGCTCGTCTGATCCCAGATCTCCTTTGCCGTGTCGGCGGTGAGGGGAGTGGAGATGCCGAAATAGCGCTGCAGCTCCAGATGGGCCCAGTGATACACGGGGCTGCCGATGAGCCGGGGCATGATGGCGGCGAAGCGGTAGAACTTCTCCCACTCCGGTGCGTTGCCGGTGACAAACTCCTCGGTCACGCCGCACACGCGCATGCACCGCCACTTGTAGTGGTCACCCTCCAGCCACAGCTGGGTCAGGTTGTCGTAGCGGCGGCGGTTGAAAATGTCCTTGGGGGACAGGTGGTTGTGATAG
>JAZKYM010000062.1:0-18499 GCA_045612165.1 Vescimonas sp. | reverse complement strand
CGAGAGAGAGCGACACAAACCAAGCAAGGTCAAGGGAGCATAGCTCAGCTGGGAGAGCACCTGCCTTACAAGCAGGGGGTCACAGGTTCGAGCCCTGTTGTTCCCACCATACGGCCCGGTAGTTCAGTTGGTTAGAACGCTAGCCTGTCACGCTAGAGGTCGTGGGTTCGAGTCCCATCCGGGTCGCCATCCAAAGTACAGCCCTTGCTGTATGCCTCTGTAGCTCAGTTGGTAGAGCAGGGGACTGAAAATCCCCGTGTCGTTGGTTCGATTCCGACCGGAGGCACCACCTGCGGATTTAGCTCATTTGGTAGAGCGCGACCTTGCCAAGGTCGAGGTGGCGGGTTCGATCCCCGTAATCCGCTCCAGAAAAAAAGCGGGCACGAAACATCGTGCCCAATTTTTTTACCAAGGGAATCAAGACGGCAAAAACCGTTTTGTTAATATACGTCGAGCCCTAGTGGCTTCGACCATAGATGGCGCCGTAGCCAAGCGGTAAGGCAGAGGTCTGCAAAACCTTTATTCATCGGTCCGATTCCGATCGGCGCCTCCAAACGAAAATCCGTTCACGAAAGTGGACGGATTTTTGTTTGTATTATTCATTTTTCAATATTCATTATTCATTCCCCTTGCGGCTTTGCCGCTTTTCTGCGATAATAAGCACATAGGCGGTGATGAAATGAAAAAATTAATTGCTGTTTTTTTGAGCGTTTTTATTTGTTTGACTTTTTCAGGATGTAGCTTATTATTTGAATATCAAACCGATGCAATTGACAACTTTGATATTGGATATAGCAAGGTGTTAAATGAGGCTTTTGTGTCATCGTATAATTGGGATGGAACAGATGAGACTAAAAATATTGTGATACCAGAAGAATATAATGGTGAGAAAATTACTGCATTAGGTGGGTATTGTGGTAGAGGTGTTCCTTGCGCTTTTGGCATAGAACTCCCAGAATCTTACCAAAACAATCTTTGCAGCGAAGCAAATCAATGGGTTGCTTCTGACGTATACGAGGATGTCGGAAGTGTTGATACGGTATATTTGAATTTCAATCTTCATATAAGCGAAAATATTGAGCAAATCAAAATACATACATTGGATCGTTTCTATAACGGAACATATTTTAATGGGAAAGATTACAATTCAAAAATAATTGTTGTTTTACTGTATAATATTACTTGCGATGAAGATAACAAGACGTTTTATGCAAAAGAAGGTAAGTTATATTATAGGCAAAACGATGAATTAGTGTCTGATATTTTGTATTATGATTATGATTTCGAAACTTATAATAAATAAAGAAAAGCAGGTTTTTCACCCAGTTCTTTTTCGGACACGAATGACAACAAAAACCCTGTAACCGTGACGGTTACGGGGTTTTTCTTTTCCGCGCTTGCGTCTATCGCCATAGATCGGGGTGTTTTGTGATATGTCAGAGCAGGGGAACGGACAACAAAGAGGGTTGGTGGACGGAAAAAATAATTCAATATTGACAAAATTGCGCACAAAAGGTATAGTGGTATTACCAGTATACCTTTTGTTTTGGGAGGGGGCTTTGTATGGACAACCCGATTCAAAAAACCAGCGTCAGTCAGCAGGTGGTGGACTACATTCTTGAGCGCATCGACCGCGGAGAACTGAAAAGCGGCGAGCGTCTGCCCGGTGAACGGGAATTTGCCGAATCGCTGGGGATTTCCCGTGTGCCGCTGCGTGAGGCCATCAGTGCGCTGTCTGCCATGGGCATCGTGGAACGGCGGCATGGCGACGGAAACTTTATTTCCGAATTTTCCTCCGATGTTTTGGGGCGGATCCTGCGCACGTACACGGTGCTCGATCACAGTCTGTCCAACGATCTGTTCGAAGCCCGTGCTCTGATCGAGGGGGCGGCGGCCCAGCTGGCCGCCCGTAATGCCAAGGCGGCAGACATTGCGGCGCTGCGCGAGACGGTGCTTCAGATGGAAGACGATGTGCCGGCCTACATCCGCGGCGAGAAAACGCTGGAGCATATGCTGCGGCAGGACGACATTTTCCATCTGCAATGCGCGGCGGCATCCCACAACGAGTTTTACATCCAGTTTGTCAATATTTTGCACACCATCGGCACGGACATGGGCCTTTACGAGAGTACCTATGGCCGCACGCCGGAGAAATACTACGCCTCGCTGGAGGCACATCGCGGATTGGTGGATGCCATCGAGGCCGGTGACGAGCTGCTGGCGCAAGAGACGATGATCCGCCACATTGAAACCATCCGCAGCACCACAGAAGAGCAAACACCCATTGACAAATCTCCTGCGTGAGCGTGGGAGAAGGGAGGAAGGATATGGAAGAAATGTTCCGATTAAACGATTACCTCAGTTCCATCCGTATCTCCGGACTGGACACCATGCCGGAGGATGACCACGGCCTTGATGCCTGCCAGCCTTGCAAACAGGGCTGTCAGGACGGTACCCGTGTCATCAAGACGGCCTGCCGCGCCTGTATCGCCAACTGCGGCGTGCTGGCCACGGTGAAGAACGGCCGTGTGGTGGGTCTGCGCGGCAATCCGGAGGACCCCATGAGCAAGGGCCGCATGTGCGCCAAGGGTCTGGCCGGTATTCAGGCGCTGTACCACCCCAACCGCAACAAGTACCCCATGAAGCGTGTGGGCGAGCGCGGCAGCGGCAAGTGGAAGCGCATCTCCTGGGACGAGGCGCTGACCACCATCGCAGAAAAGCTGATGGAAACCCGTGAAAAATACGGCGCGGAAACCGTCTTTTGCTCCACCGGTGGCGGCGGCAACCCCGAGATCTGGTCCATCGCCCGTTTTTGCAACATCTTCGGCACGCCCAACTGGTTTGAACCGGGCTGCGCCCAGTGCTATCTGCCCCGCGTGCTGGGCTACACCATGATGTACGGCGGTGTGGATCCCAGCATTGCCGACTCCAACGCGCTGGAACTGTATTTCCCCGAAGACACCCCCATCAAGGCGCTGGTGCTCTGGGGCACGGCCCCGTCCTATTCCTGCCCTGCTTCCGGCGGCGGCATGGTGGCGGATCTGCGCGCCAAGGGCGTCAAGACGGTGGTGGTTGACCCCCGTATGACACCTGACGCGGCCAAGGCCGATGTGTGGCTGCCCATCCGTCCCGGTACCGACGTGGCGCTGGAGCTGAGCTGGATCCGCTATATTCTGGACAAGAAGCTCTATGACGCCGAGTTCGTGATGAAGTGGACGAACCTGCCCTATCTGGTGGATGTGGAGAGCAAGATGCTGCTGCGCGCCGAGAAGAGCGCCGATCCTCAGAAGCCGGACACCTTCATGGTGTGGGACAAAAAGACCAATTCCGCCCAGCCTTTGGCCTATCCCTGGAACGATGCGTTGGATCCTGCGCTGGAGGGCGAGTTCATGGTGGATGGCCGTCTGTGCAAGACCGGCTATCAGCTGCTGTGGGAGCGCTGCGAGGAGTATACGCTGGAGCGCGCCGCGGAGATCTGCTGGCTGGATGCCGCGCAGATCGAAAAGGCCATTCACGTCTTTACCGACAATCTGCCCAGCGGCCTGTCCATCGGCGTGGCCACGGACCAGACCCCCAACTCCGTACAGGCAGCCATGGGCGCCTGCACCATCGATTTGCTGATGGGCAACGTGGAGCGTCCCGGTGCGCTGCTGCAGCGGTTCCGCACCAGCGGCTGCTTCGATATGCCCAACTATCCCGTTCCCGTGGCCGCCGGCCGTCTGCCCAACGAGCAGCTGAAAAAGCGGCTGGGCGGCAGGGCCCACAAGGGTCTGGGCATCTGGTGGGCCGGTCATCCCGGTTCCATCCTCGATGCCATCCTGACCGGTCAGCCCTATCAGCCCCGTGTGTGGATCGATCGCTCCGGCAACAAGCTGGGCGCCACCGCCGACAGCCAGAAGTGGGAGGAGGCTATTGGCAAGCTGGACTTCATCGTCCATGTGTATATGTATCCCACGTCCTTCTCCGCCTATGCCGATATTCTGATTCCTTCCGAGGAGTGGCTGGAAACCGATATGCTGGTGGAGACCTGCAACACGCTGGTGGCACGCCAGCAGGTGACCCATCTGTGGGAGACCATGGATGAGACGCTGTTCTGGTCCAAGCTGGCCAAGCGCTGCGGCGAACTGGGCCACGAGATGTGCGCCAAGGCCTTCGACGCCGAGTTTATGGGTCACGACCTGCCCTATTGGGACAGCATGGACGAGTTCCTCAGCCATTGGGTGAACCGTCTGGGCATGAGCTGGAAGGAATTTGCCGCCAAGGCGCCCATCGAGTATCTGCCCAAGGAACAGTGGCGTTCTTACTATGTCTATCAGCAGAGCGATCCTCAGAACGAAGGCAAGCCTGCCGGCTTTGCCACGCCTTCCAAGAAGTGCGAGCTGTATCTGGAGAGCATGATTACCCTCAGCCGTACCGGCAAGCCTTTCAGCCCCATTGAGCTGGATCCCTGTGATGAGGACTACGATCCGCTGCCTTATTATCTCGAGCCGGTGGAGAGTCCCTTGACCGACACGGAGTATCCGCTGGTCTATACCGGCGGCCGCGTGCCCTACTATCACCACAACACGCTGCGCAACATCCCGTGGCTGCGTGAGATGTATCCGGCGCCGGAGATGTGGCTGCATCCCGATGCGGCGGAGAAGTACGGTCTGGAAGATGGCGACTGGGCTTGGATGGAGTCCCGACGCGGCAAGATCCGCGGCGTGGTCAAGGTGACCCAGGGCATCAATCCCGGCACGGTGTATATGGAGCGTTTCTGGAACCCTGAGACGCTGAATACTTCCACCCACGGCTGGAAGGAAATGAACGTGAATATGCTGACCAAGGTCACCGCGCCTTACAATGCCGAGGTGGGTACGTACACCCTCCGCGCATTCCAGGTGAAAGTCTACAAGGCTGACGGTGCCCCTGAGGGCGTGTGGCTCAACCCCGAGGATTTCCGTCCTTGGCTGCCCATTCCCACCGAGCCCACCGAGGAGGTGCAAATCTGATGAAACAAATGACATTTGTGGTAGACTGCGACCGCTGCATCGGCTGCAAGGGCTGTCAGGTGGCCTGTAAGCTGGAAAATACGGTGGCGCTGGGACAGGGCAGAAACAAGGTTTGCACCATCGGCCCCAACGGCACGTATCCGGATCTGCAGATGTACTTTATGACCACCATGTGCCAGCAGTGTGCCAATCCTGCCTGCGTGCAGGTCTGTCCCACCGGCGCTGCCTACAAGGACGAGGAAGACGGCGTCATCAAGATTGACCGCAGCCTGTGCATCGGATGCGGCTCCTGCAAGCGCGCCTGCCCCTACGACTGCATCAACATGAATAAGGAGCTGCGCGTGGCAGACAAGTGCACCCTGTGCGCCCAGCTGCGCCAGAGCGGTGATACGCCGGCCTGTGTCCGGAACTGCTCCGGCAGCGCTTTGTACTACGGCGATATCAACGATCCCGACAGTGAGGTTTCCAAGCTGCTGGCCCAGACCGATCCTGCCCACATTTACACGCTGCGCGATAAGGGCAACAAGCCTACGGTGCGCTACATTCTGCGCCACGCCGAGTGGAAGGACGTTTTGCCGCAGGATTGTGTGGAACACAGCGCATGGAAGAAAGGAGGCCGCAAGGTATGATGATGACTAAGAACGATCGGGAGATGCGCATCCGGCTGTATCGGCTGCTGTCGCGTCTGTACCGGGTGGAGGTGGATGCACCTCTTCTGGAGATGCTCAAGGGCCTTTCGTTCCCTGAGAGTGCCGATGAGACGCTGGCAGAGGGCTACGCCATGCTGCGCGGCTATCTGGCCGGCTGCGGTGAGAACGCGCTGGAAGATCTGGCGGTGGATTACGCCACGGTGTTTTTGGCAGCCGGTTCTGCCGAGGGTGCTGCGGCCATCCCCTGTGAGTCCGTTTACACCAGCGCCAAGAAGATCTTCATGCAGGAGGCATGGGAGGACGTTTGCCGCCTCTATGCCGAAAACGGCCTGAGCAAGAATACGGCCCACGCCGATCTGATGGAAGACCATCTGGCACTGGAGCTGGAGTACATGGCCCATCTGGTCAAGCAGGGCGATCCGCAGGCGGAAAAAGCCTTTTTGGAGAACCATCTCCTTAACTGGGTAGGCGAGTTTGCCGCCGATATCGACAAGTATGCCGCCTGCGATTTCTATAAGGCTGTGGGCCGCATCACGCTGGGCTTCCTGCAGATGGAGTGCCGCCTGCTGGCAGCGCTTGCGGACGGTGCGCTGCAGAAGGCACCCAGTTACTCTGTCCGTGCCGACCGCTGGGCCAAGATCATGCCCCGGCTGATGGAGAAGTACCGCATCTTCGCCCCCAAGCGCTTCCCCAAGCGCAACCCCAAGGGCGGCGATCTGATCCGCTACGGCGAGATCAAGGATTTTTCCGAGATCGTTTACAACGAGAAGGCACAGTTCTCGCCCAAGGAAGTGTTCTATCCCATCTCCCAGACCATGTTCTATTTCAAGGGCGAGAGCTGCACAGAGAAGGAGCTGGAAGATGACCGGGAGATCATCCTGCTGGCGCGGCCCTGCGATATCAACGCCATCCGCCGCCTTGACAACATCTTCCTGCACAACGGCCAGAGCGACCACTATTACAGCCGTCTGCGTGAGAAGCTGCACATCTTCCTGCTGGAGTGCAAGGAGAGCTTTGACAACTGCTTCTGCGTGTCCATGAATGCCAATGTTGCCACGGATTACAGCGCGGCCATCCGCATCGACGATATCTGCGCCCTCATTGAGATTCGCGACGAGCGGTTTGCCCCCTATTTTGCAGACGAAGTGCCCATCGACTTTACCCCCGATTTTGTCAAGGAGAACCGGCGCAGCGCCCGGATTCCCCACATTGACCGGGAAAAGCTGGGTGAGATCTGCAAGCTGGAATACTGGAATCAGTACAACGACAAGTGCATCGCCTGCGGCGGCTGCAACACCGTGTGCCCCACTTGCAGCTGCTTTGACACGGTGGACGTGCTTTATGACGAAACCAGCCGTGACGGCGAGCGCCGCCGCGTGTGGTCCTCCTGCATGCTGCGGGACTTTACCCTGACGGCCGGCGGCGGAATGGCCCGTAAGACGCAGGGCGCCAACATGCGCTTCAAGGTGCTGCACAAGGTGTTCGACTACAACCGCCGTTTTGGCGGCAGCGAGCACATGTGCGTCGGCTGCGGCCGCTGCATTGACCGCTGCCCACAGGACATTGACTATCTGGACACCGTCAACGGTCTGGCAGACCTGCTGGAAAAGGAGGAACTGTAACATGAACAACATCATGCTGCCTACGCCTCATAAGATCATCCGCGTGCTGAAGGAGACGAAGGCCGAGTATACCTTCCGTGTGGAATACGAGGGCCAGACCCAGCACGGCCAGTTTTTCCAGCTGTCCATCCCCAAAATCGGTGAGGCACCCATCTCCGTCAGCGGTAGAGGTGACGGCTATGTGGAGTTTACCATCCGCAAGATCGGCCGTCTGACCGACGGTATCTTCGGTCTGGATGCCGGTGACATGCTCTTTATGCGCGGCCCTTACGGCAAGCCCTTCCCTGTGGAGGATTTCAAGGGTAAGGATCTGGTGGTCATCTGCGGCGGTACCGGTATGGCACCTGTCAAGACGATGCTGAACTATTTCTACGATCACCCCGAAGAGGTCAAGTCGGTGCATCTGATCGCCGGTTTCAAGGATATTGACGCCGTCCTCTTTACCGAGGAGCTGGAGAAGTTCAAGGGCAGATTCCACGTGATCCCCACGCTGGACAATTCCGAGGCACCCGGCTTTGCAACCGGTATGGTCACCGCCCACATCGGCAAGATCCCCTTTGCGGATTTTGAAGATTACAACGTGGCCATCGTGGGTCCCCCTGTGATGATGCATTTTGCGGCGCTGGAATGTTTGAAAAACGGCGCGCAGGAGGACAAGATCTGGGTGTCCTTTGAGCGCAAGATGTCCTGCGCCGTGGGTAAGTGCGGTCACTGCAAGATCAACGAAACCTACGTCTGTCTGGAAGGCCCTGTGTTCAATTACAGCAAGGCCAAGGAACTGTTCGACTGATACTTGGATCATCGTTACAACAATTGAATTTCGAGCCCGACTGCCTAAGTCCGTGGGATATGGCAGTCGGGCCGTGGGCTTACTGCCTACCGGGGTATGACGAGAAATTATCATACCTTCCATTGTGAAAAGGAGTTCATACACATGAAAAACCTGCGGCTGAAACAGCTGATTTTCATGGCGCTGTGCTGCGATTTGGGCTTATTTACCAAGCGCCTGATATCACCTGTTGCCAATATGATTACGGATTCTCTGCACATTCCCGGCGGTGTTGCCACCGCCTTTTCCCTGATGTTTCTTGTCATCGCCGCGGCGCTGATTCCGCGCTTTGGCTGCGCCACGCTGATGGGCGCGGTGCAAAGCGGTATCGCGCTGGCGATGGGCATGGTGGGCAGCATGGGCGCGTTGGCGCCCATCGGCTATATCGTGCCTGCGCTTATCATCGACTGCGTGTTTTGGTTGGCCAGAAAGTGCAAGCTTCCGCTGGAACTGCAACTGGTTCTTGCCAACGCTTTGGCCGGCGCGGCCGCCAGTCTGAGCGCCAATCTCATCGTGTTTCAGCTGCGCGGATTGGTGCTGCTGGTATATCTGTCGGTGGCCACCACCTGCGGTGCCATCTGCGGCCTTCTGGCCGGATGGGCCACCCGACGAGTGATGCCGGTGTTGGGTAAGCGCGATTAAACATACAGGAGAAGAGGGGGAGTTAACCATGAAAAAGAATAAACTGACCATCATCATTCTGGCAGTATTGGTAGTTATCACGGCCGGGCTGACTGCGATCCATCTGGCCACCCGTCAGCAGGCGGAAGAAAACAGCCTGCAAATCGTGTGGCAAGGTAAGACCACCGTGGTGACGCTGGATAAGCTGCCGCTCACGGCGGTACAGGGTACCACCGTCAACGGAAAAGGTGAGACGCAGAACATTGACGGCGTCGGTATCAGCCTTCTTGACCTGCTGACCCGGTCCGGCGTGCCGCTGGAGGAATTTACCGCGGTGCAGGTGGTGTCTGACGACGAATATACGGCAACGCTGCAGCGTGAAGAGGTATATGAGGAGGGCAAGGCCTATCTGCTTGTGGATGAAGAGGGTGCCCGTCTCGTGGTGTTTGGCGACGACAACTCCAAGCGCCGTGTGAAGAACGTGGTGCGCATCACATGGGAGGGATGAAACCGTGCAGACGGCGGCGTTGATTTTGGCCGGCGGCAAAAGCAGCCGCTTCGGCAGCGACAAAAGTCTGCTGACGCTCAACGGACAGGCGCTGATGGAAACGCAGGTGGCCAAGTGCCGCAGCCTGTGCGGCGAGGTGCTGATCCTGTGCGGCGAGAAGGAAAAGTTCCACATGGACGGCGTTCGGGAAGTGCCGGACGTGGTGGCCGGTCAGGGTCCCTTGGGGGGAATCATGGCCGGAATGCTGGCAAGCGAAGCGGAGTTCTTCTTTGTGCTGGCCTGCGACATGCCGCTGTTTGAGCCGGCACTGGCCGCAAAGCTGCTGGACAAGTGCGCCGAGGGGTACGATGCCTGTATCCCACGGGACGCAGAGCGGCTGGAACCGCTGTGCGCCGTATATCGCAGGAGCGCGCTGCCCCATATCCGGCGGATGCTGGAGACGGGAGAGCGCCGCGTGCGCGGTCTTTTCTCGCAGATCCGCACCTGCTATCTGGAACGGGCGGAGTGGCCGCAAGAGGGCCGGACGTGCGGCGCGGCAGAGGATGATATGTTTTTCAACATCAATTACCGCTCCGATTACGAAAAATTGACGGAAGAGAAGACGGTTTGATGGGATAATCAAAAAAGGAGTCGTAACCCATGGGTTACGAGTCCTTTTTTGTTTGTGGCGGTATGGCAGGCCTTATTCGCAGCTGTCGCGGCCCGTGATGACCATGGCGCGCATCTTCTTTTGGATGAGCCAATCCAGCCGCTCCTGATTGGCAAAAGAGGCAGGGACATTTTCCGCCTGCAGGAGGTGGGCGATGGGCGTGGCGCAGAAGGGAATGCAGCGCTTTTCGTGTGCCCACACAGCGTCCGAGATGAGGTTTTCGCAAAAGGTCAGGTGGTCGTTGATCAATAGACCGCCGCGCCCGTTGCAGCTCCCGTGCACCGCGACGGTGCCCAGACGGTGGGTGCGGTTGGACGGCAGCAGCGCCGTTGCCCACACAACGGTGTAGGCAGGTGCGGCTAAAACCTCGTCTGCCGATTGGGGGACGGAACAGAGGGGTTGGGACAGCGCCAGAAGGATCCAGTCGCGCTTGACGATGTCAAGCACCAGCGCGCCGTAGACGCTGTTTTGGCTTCTGTACCAAAAGACCAGACCTTTTTCGGCGGTGGCTGTCTGGTTTTTGGGCGCCGGTGTCCGTTTCTTTGCCGAGGGGCGCGGTGTTTGCAGTTTTTCCAGAAACTTTTCCAGACTTCGCTGCCGCAGCTTCAAGTCGGCGGCACTGGCCCCCAGCTGGCTGTAAAAAGCGAGGTTCGCGCCTGAAGTGATGATTTGCGTGACTTTTTCCACAAGGGGCGCAGACTGCGCCGCGCACATCCATTCCGCCTTCGCCAGAGCGAAAAAGACGTCGTGCAGAATAGGGTCGCCGTCATCGAAATCTTTCCGATAGGCTGCGACAATGTCTGCGGTGATGGCTGCTGTGGACTCGCCTTCGTTGTAGCGCTCCATAAAGGCGTCATATACCTCACAAAAGCTGTCCGACTGTGTGATTCCCATGCCCCAAACGCCCATGCGGCACCTCCTTTACATGGTCTGTTGTTTTGTCCATCATAGCACAGTTGGCGGCGAAAGGAAAGAGGAGGTACACCGGTGGGCATATTTTTGAAAAAATGAATGGGGGCTTGCACGTTTCACGGCAAAAAGCAGCGCTTGGGGGGCAAAGGTAGGAGGTGTTTTTCATGCATGACATACCAACCCTTGCCGGCACGGTGACTGCAATCGCAGCTGCGGCGGCTGTGATTTACAGCATGCTGGCATGGGCAAAGAAAATTACCGAAGGCGCCAGATGCCAGCTGCGCAGCGACATGCTGCGGATCTATTACCATCACCGACAGACGGAGACCATCCGCCAGTACGAGTACGAAAATTTCGTGATGGAATACGAGGCGTATCGGGCGCTGGGCGGTAACAGCTTTATTGAAAAAATATATGGTGAGGTGAAAAAATGGGAAGTAGTCACATGATGAAAATCAAAGTGCACGGCGTGACTGCCCACTGCGTGCAGCCGATTCTCCTGACGACCGGTATGGTGGGTGTGGGCGTATCGTTCCAGTTTGACCGGACGTGGGAAAAGCTGAGTAAGTGCGCCGTCTTTATCGGCGGAACCCAGACACGGGACGTAATCCTGACGGGTGAGGAATGTGTCATTCCCCACGAGGTCTTGCAGGAGGCAGGCGCCATGCTGCGCGTGGGTGTATATGGCGTCAACGCGGCCGGTGATCTGGTGATCCCCACGGTGTATGCTGAGTGCGGCGTGATCCGCAGCGGTACCGATCCCTCCGGCGACGAGAGCTATCCGGCCACGCCCGATGTGGTGGCGCAGCTGCTGAATAAGCTGCAAGGCGGCGGCCTGTCTGCCCAGGCTAAAACGCTGCTGATCACGGTGCTGCGCAGCGCCATATATACCACCGATCAGTCTGCCAACATTGCCGCCTTGATGGAGGCACTGGCTTGCGGTGGTTCCGACGACTCCGGTGATTCCGGTGATTCCGGCGATACCGGAGATGGCGGCGGCACCGAAGAAGGCGGCGATACGCCCGTCACGGTGCACTATTCCGTCACCAACCGGCTGAGCGACTGCGTCAGCAGCAACAGTACAGCCAGCGTTGCCGAAGGTGCGGCATACAGCGCCACGCTGCGCGCACTGGACGGCTTTGTGCTTACGTCCGTTACCGTCACGATGGGCGGCGTGGACGTGACCGGCGCCGTGTATGACGGCGGCAGCATTACGATTTCCGCGGTGGTGGGCAACGTGGTCATCACGGCGGTGGCGGTGGAACAGGCGGCGCCGGTGGTGCTGCCCTTTGAAAACGGCAAGACCTACACTTCCGCTGAGCTGGAGTGGGCAGGCGGCTATGAGTACACCGGCACTGCCATCAGCGCATCCACCTGGGGCGACATGGTCTACTTCCCCTGCACCGGCGCAAACCGCGTTGTGTGCAACGATAAGGTTTATTACAATCAGGCGCCGCTGATGATGGATGAGAATAAGCAGGTGATCCGACAGGGCATGTGGGCCTACATCGGCAGCGACAAGGTGGCGTATGTGGCCCGTGACGCAGCGTATCTTTGCGTAGAAGCGGCGAAGGCCAACATGGCAGGCCTGACCCTCACCCCCTATTGCGACCCGCTGTGGACCGGTGTATACGAAATCGGTCAGTGGTATCGAACCGACACGTGGACCGACGAGAGCGGCTACAACGACAGCACCGGCCAATACGGGCCTCAGAGCGGCTATTGCTGCACCGGTTTGCTGCCTGTTTACGGCGTGAGCAAGATGGAGACCGGCTACTCGCGCAGACACTTCTACTATTTCTTCGATGCCCAGAAGAACTTCCTGAAGTATCAGGCCATCGGCTCGGCCACCACCAGCGCCAATCTCACCTTTGAGATTCCCGAGGGCGCACACTACATGGCCATCAGCACCGCCACGGCAAAGGCGAACTTTGCCTTCCGCGTTGTGGAGTGAGGAGGAACGATATGATAACGTATGACGGTTACGGAAATGCCCTGTCCGGCGTTTCCAGCGAAGAGGTTAAGAAGGCATTGCAGGCCGGTATTGCCGAGGGCTCGATTCATCTGGGCGCGGCGATCGGCGCAACGCTGGGCGTCACGGGCCTGTCGGATGCGTGGATGGCCCATGCAGAAACGGCCTATCAGCAGTTGCTGACGGCGTATGAAGAGAATCCCAACGGAAATATTCCCTTTTTCATCACCACCGACCAGCACGGTCACGGTGTGGAGGGCAACCGCTGGGTGAACAACAGAGATTATGACGGCATGAACCTCGTCAATCTGAATCTGGGCGACAGCGTACAGGATAAGCACGTGCCCTCCGAGCTGGAGAACCTGTACAGCCGCACCAAGCAGATCAAAAATTACATCGGTGTGGCAGGAAACCATGAGGCGGTTTATGCCGCCGGCTATCCCATGAAGAACGCCAGAGTGTCCAAAATATTCGGCACCACCGATTTGCGCAAGGTGATGTCCGAATCCCCTGCGCCGGTGTTCTGCGTGGTGGACGATTTCCACCGTGTGAAGTATCTGGCGGTGGCGGAGTATCTCATCAACGATGCCGGCGATGGCTTTTCCCGCGGCTTCAACACCGATGCGGCGGCGTTTATCATCGATCAGCTGTCCTGCAACGACGGCTACGACATCATCCTGCTCAAGCACTGGTTTTTGAAGCTGGAGAATAACGGCACCTATCAGACGAGGGACGGCGTCGGCGTGGCCGATACCGACAGCGGTTACGATGTGCCTTTCACGCAGTTGATGCAGGCCAGAAAGGGCAAGAGGGCCGGAACGTATACCGATCTGAACGGCGTGGTGCACAGCTACGATTTCACCGCGTGCAAGACGGATCTTCTGTGCGCGCTGCACGGCCACGAGCATCTGGAGGTTTACACCCGTGCCGGGGGGCTGCTTTGCTACGCGGCCAACGGCTATTTGAACGACAAGGCGGCTGTGTTTGGCATGGTGGACCGCAAGAACGGCAAGCTGCGTGTGTGGGAGTTCAGCACCGGCGGCTGCAAGGACGAGTTTGCCATGGATATATAGTTTGCTGACATAAAAAAGGTAGGAGGGCCGATACGAGCCCTCCTACCTTTTTTGCCGAATGGGGAATGGTGCCGCAGGCTGCGGCGCTTGGAATATGCACTTACTGTTTCTTTCGACCCTCCAGCACCTCGCCCAGCAGCGTGGAGCCGAGAATCAGCGCGGCGCCGATGATGCTCAGGGCATCCATAGGCTCGCGCAGGAGAAGGGCGGAGAGCAGGATGGCCACCACGGGGTCGATGTAGCTGAAGAGGGCGGAGGTCTGGGCCGGCAGCGCGGCGATGGAGCCGAAGTACAGGGCGTAGCACACGCCGGTGTGGAACACCGCCACCACCGCCAAAGAGGCAAAGCCAAGGGGCGTACAGGTGAGGGTGGAGAGATCCACCGTCACCAGATTGTAGATGACCATCACCACGGCGCTGATGCCCAGCTCCATGATGGTGGTGTCGTAGGCGGAGATAGCGGTGAGCTGCTTGCTGCACAGCACGATAAGGGCGTAGAGGGCCGCTGCGCCCACGCCCAGCGCAATACCGGTGGCGCTGCCGCCGCTGCCGCCGCTTTGCACCACGCCGGAGACCAGGAACATGCCGCCCAGCGCCAGCGCGATGCAGACGGCTTTGGTGGCCGTCAGTTTCTCCTTCAGCACCAGAGGGGAGAGCAGCAGAATGATCACGGGGGAGAGGTAATAGCACAGCGTGGCCACCGCCACGGTGGTGTAGCGGTACGCTTCAAAAAGAAGGATCCAGTTAAAGCCCATGGCCACGCCGCAGGGGAGAAGCCATTTCAGGTTGCGCCCGATGGCCTTCTTGTCAGGCGGCGTTTTGCGCAGGGCGCACAGGCCAAGCAAAAACAGCACGCCCACCGCGCCGCGCACCAGCGCGATGATGGACGAGGGCAGGTCGATGGCGCGGATGAAAAGCCCCAGTGTGCCGAACATGGTCATGGCGAACACGAGGCGCAGCTTGGCAGAGCGTTGATTGGACATACACGATACCTTCTTACGGAATTTTTCACCAATATAGCAGATTTTTCCGCCGCTGGCAAGGGGACGGTGCCGGCCGCGTTGACGGGATGGGGCCGGATATGGTATCATACGGACAGAGAAAGGACGGATGAAAGCGATGAAACTGACACTGATCCGCCACGGTATCACCCAAGGCAACAAAGAGGGGCTCTATTACGGCGCCACCGACCTGCCCCTGCTGGAAGAGGGCATCGCAGATCTGCGGCGGCGCAAGGCCAGCCATATCTACCCCACCGCAACCCGGTATTACACCAGCCCCCTGCAGCGCACCCAGCAGACGTTAAGGGAAATTTACGGCGATGTGGATTTCGCGGTGATCGCCGACTTTCGGGAGATGAATTTCGGCGCTTTCGAGATGCGCACGGAGGCCGATTTGCTGCAGGATGCGGCTTTTCTGGCGTGGAGCCGCGATCCGTCCGTCAACCGCTGTCCCGGCGGCGAGAGCTTTGGCGACGTGCAGCGCCGCGCACTGCTGGCGGCGGCGCCGCTGCTGGCATCGCAGGAGGACACGGCGTGTGTGATCCACGGCGGCGTGATCGCCTGTCTGATGTTCACATGGTTCCCGGGCAAGGATTTTAACGACTGGATGATCCAGCCCGGTACCGGCTGGCACATCACGGTGGAGGACGGCAAGCCCGTCAGCTACATACCGGTGCCCTTTGCGGCGGAGTAAGGAGGAAGTATGGAAAATCTGAAAGATATTTGCCGCATTGCGGTGGTGCAGGCGGCGCCTGTGATGTTCGACAAGGATAAGTGCGTGGACAAGGTGCTGCGTTATATGGACGAGTGTGCTGCCAACGGCGCGGAGTTGATCGTTTTTCCCGAGCTCTTTATCCCCGGTTACCCCTACGGCATGACCTTCGGATTCACCGTGGGCAGCCGCAAGGCTGACGGGCGGAAGGACTGGAAGCAGTACTACGACAACTCCGTCACCGCCAAGGGACCTGAGATGCAGCGCATCATCGACCGGGCGGTGGAACTGGGTGTGTACGTCAGCATCGGCTATTCCGAGCGTGACACGGTGACGGCTACCCTCTATAACTCCAACCTGATGATCGCACCTGACGGAACGGCCATGAACCACCGCAAGCTCAAGCCCACCGGCAGCGAGCGTGTGGTGTGGGGCGATGCCGAGCGAGACTTCTTCCCGGTGATGGATACGCCGTGGGGTCCTATGGGCAACCTCATCTGCTGGGAGAGCTATATGCCGCTGGCCCGTGTGGCGCTGTATCAAAAGGGCGTGACCATCTATATCTCCCCCAACACCAACGACAATGAGGAGTGGCAGAACACCATCCGCCACATCGCCATTGAGGGACATTGCTACTTCGTCAACTGCGACATGTATTTTACCCGGGACATGTACCCCGAGACGGCCGGTGCGACCGCCGAGATCGCGGCGCTGCCGGATATCGTCTGCCGCGGCGGCAGCAACGTCATCGACCCCTATGGCCACGCCGTCACCGACACGCTGTGGGACTGCGAGGGCGTGCTGTACGCTGACCTTGATATGCAGAAGGTGCCGGCCAGCCGCATGGAACACGACGTCTGCGGACACTATGCCCGACCCGACGTGCTGGATCTTCGGGTGAGAGAGGGATAACAATCGGACATAAAAAAGAGGTAAACCGCAAGGTTTACCTCTTTTTTTATGTCTTTTATCCCAATATTTGGTTGACGGTTTCGCGCAGCTGCAGGAGGAACGCATCGTCGTGGGGATAGTCGGTGAAAGTGATGGGTTGACCGGCGCATCTGTCAATCAGTGCATCCACTTCCGCCTCACCGATGCGGTCTGCCAGCGCCTCCAGTGACCGGAGATCCTGCAGGGCCTGGGAGAATACCGCCAGATGGATGGTTTCATAAGCTGTGCCGTCGGGGGCAGGGTAGACGCTGAAGGCATCGCCGGAGGGGACGAAGAACTCGCCGTCCGTTACGCGGTAGGGGTCAATGGGAGCGATGGAATACTGGTTATTGTAGAAATTATAGCCCCATTGCAAAAAGCCGCGGATGCGATGGCGGAACAGCTGCACGCCGATGATGCGGTTGCGCACAGAGGGCATGGCGAGGAAACGGTTGGACACGTCCACGCACTGGCCGCAGCAGGTATAGGCCCACAGATTTTCCACGCCGTGATCGAGGAATGTCTGGATATGGTCGGTGGCCACCACGGGGTGCTGCACCGCGCCGTCGGCGTAAAAATCGTAGTCGGAGAGGGCGTCCATCACATAGCAGCCGTCCAGCACTTGCGCCACACTGTCGCGGGCGCGGCGGTAATCGGCCAGCTGCTGGGCATGGGGCTCGTCGGAGATGTGGAAGATGCAGTGCTCCTCTACGCCTTTTTCGCGCAGATAGGCGCGCAATTGGGGGAGAAATTCCAGCAGGAAGGCGGTGTACGCGCCGCCCACGGCCTCACTTTCCCAGCCGAAGATCTGACGCACTTCTCCATCCACCGTGGCTACGATCTGGGGGGCGTGCTGTGCGCCCCACTGGGTGAAGAGGTGGGGCATTTCAAAATGGTGGATGCCCACACTGCGGCACAGGTCGATCCACTGCCCCAGACGGGCGAAATCGAAGGTGTAGCGGCCATCGGCGCAGGTGATGTCTACCAGCTGCGTGGTGCGGCGGTTGTGCCCCACCGCCGTATCCAGCGGCGGTGTGAACACGGGGGTGAGAATCGTGTTGATGCCGTTTTCAGCGGCAGTGCGGAGGAAGTTGCCGATGATGCGCCAGTGTTGGGGGGAGAAGGTGCCCACGCCGTAGTAGTTGGCAAGACAGTCGCAGTGGAACCACTGGGTATAGAAGAGCTTTTGCGGCGGCAGTGCCGTTTGCATAACGGTGAGAGTGAAGGCACTGGTGCCGATATCGGCGCCGGTTCGGGTGTCTTGCAGCGTGACGGTGATGGGATAGACACCGGGGACGGCATCGGCCGGCACGCGGACATCCACCCACAGGCTCTGGAGCTGGTGGGGGACGGCGTAGACGTTGGGATTGTGGGACAGCGGCAGCAGAAGGTCGGGGAAAAGTCCCGGATCGCGGCGCAGGTAGTGCGCGTCGCAGCGGTCGCGGAAGACGGGCATCAGGGAGGGTACATGGTGGACGTTGGAAAGCTGCACCCAATGGGCGATGGGAGAATCGACACGGGCGCGGCAGACGGTTTTTACCTCCGTGGCTGCGCCGTCGTCGTACAGGCAGATCTGGTAGCTCAGCCGGTCACCCCGCAGCGCACTGCCTGCCGTATAGGGCGCTTTGTCGGTTATGCGGTCATCGAGGAAGCACTTTTCCAGCGCGGAAACGGTTTTGAGAAAAATCATAAGACACCTCGCGGTCAATGATGGGCGGTTTCCCTTTGATTGTACTACGACGAGTGCCACAGGGCAAGAAAAACCGGAGTGCGGCACAGCACTCCGGTTTTGTGTTTGTTTGGGGCAAAATCTCAAAAAAGTCAATTGACTTTTTTGAAGTATCTCACTTCCACTGCCAGCTGTCGTTTTCTGTGCAGAGAGACTTGGAATAAAACGCCGTCATGGCGCGAACCAGCTGGGCGTAGTCGGCGCTGCCCATAGTCTCGTAGCACGAGTGCATGGCCAGCTGCCCAAGGCCGATATCCACCGCCAGCATGGGAGTCTGGGTGGTGGCGATGCTGCCCAGGGT
>JAZKYM010000061.1:0-3883 GCA_045612165.1 Vescimonas sp. | reverse complement strand
GGCGGCTGCATCGTCGACAGCGGTAAGTTCGACTGGACTGCCCACGCCGAGAAGTTCCCCGGCCTGTGCACCCCCGATGACAGCTATCACGGCATCACCTATACCGAGCGTTTCGGTCTTGAGGGCGCTTACATCACCAAGGCCACTGCCCAGCTGATGCGCGACTTCGGCTGCACCCAGAGTCCCCAGAGCGCCTTCCTGCTGAATCTGGGTCTGGAGAGCCTGCACGTGCGCGTGCCCCGTCACTGCGAGAACGCCCTGAAGGTGGCCGACTTCCTGCGTAAGCACGAGAAGATCGCCTGGGTCAGCTACGCCTCCCATCCCGAGGACGAGCAGTACGAGCTGGCCCGTAAGTATATGCCCAACGGCACCTGCGGCGTGGTCAGCTTCGGTGTCAAGGGCGGCCGCGCCGCCGCAGAGGAGTTCATGGGCCGGCTGAAGATCGCCGCCATCGAAACTCACGTGGCCGATGCCCGTACCTGCTGCCTGCACCCTGCCAGTGCCACTCACCGCCAGATGACGGATGCCGAGCTGGTGGCCGCCGGCGTAGGCCCGGATCTGGTGCGCTACTCCTGCGGTATCGAAAACGCCGACGATTTGATTGCCGACATCGCTCAGGCTCTGGAATTCTAAATCGTACCGCTTAGCCTTCCCCTTGGGGGAAGGTGGCATTTGCGAAGCAAATGACGGATGAGGGGACACTCCCCGCAACCACTTCCGTTACCTGCTCCCCTCAGCCGACATCGCACAGGCTCTGGAGTTTTGATCCATTCCTCTTTGCCTTCCCCTTGGGGGAAGGTGGCATTTGCGAAGCAAATGACGGATGAGGGGACACTCCTCGCAACCACTTCCGTTACCTGCTCCCCTCATCAGTCGGCTTGCGCCGACAGCTTCTCCCCAGGGAGAAGCCTAAGAGGTACTAATTGTAAGTGAGGACATATTATGCCCATTAAAATCCCCAACGGTCTGCCGGCCGAAAGCGTGCTGCAAAGCGAGAATATCTTCGTGATGAAGGAGACGCGCGCCCTCAGTCAGGAGATCCGCCCCCTGCGGATCCTGCTTCTCAATCTCATGCCCAAGAAGATCGAGACGGAGACCCAGCTGTGCCGTCTGCTGGGCAACACCGCGCTGCAGGTGGAGCTGGAGCTGATCCACACCAAGTCCCACCAGTCCCAGAACACCAGCGCCGAGCATCTGCTGGCCTTCTACAAGACGTTTGACGACGTGAAGGAGCAGAACTTCGACGGCCTCATCATCACCGGCGCGCCGGTGGAGATGGTGCCCTTTGAAGAGGTGGACTACTGGGACGAGCTGTGCCAGATCATGGAGTGGAGCCGTACCCACGTCCATTCCACGCTGCACATCTGCTGGGGCGCTCAGGCCGGTCTTTACTACCACTACGGCGTGAATAAGGAGATCCTGCCGGCCAAGATGTTCGGCATCTTCCCCCACACGCTGGACTATAAGAATTCCATGCTCTTCCGCGGCTTTGACGATGTGTTCTCCGTGCCCCATTCCCGTCATACCACCGTGCCCCGTGCGTCCATCGAGGCCGTGCCGGAGCTGAAGGTGCTGGCCTCTTCCGATGAAGCCGGTGTCTACGCCGTCATCGACAAGGAGGGCCGCCGCATCTTCATCATGGGCCACAGCGAGTATGACGCCATGACGCTGGACGCCGAGTACCGCCGCGATATCGCCAAGGGGATGGACATCGCCGTGCCCTGCAATTACTATCCCGATAACGACCCCACCCGTACACCCCGTGTGTCGTGGCGCTCCTGCGCCAACCTGCTGTTCAGCAACTGGCTGAACTACTTCGTCTACCAGACCACGCCTTACGACCTCAAGGAGATCGGCCAGGCATAAGGAAACCAAAAGACCTGCCATTAGGCAGGGGTTCATAAAACAGTGAAACCGACCTATGGTTACGAGCATAGGTCGGTTTTTCATGTTATGCACTGGCGTGGGAGCGCCTAAGGCTCCCTTGTGTAAAGGGAGCTGTCAAAAATCTTTTGATTTTTGACTGAGGGATTGTTGCCGCAGTACGATTTTGCTGAAACTGCACCAGAGATGCAAGACCCTACCGCACAATCCCTCCGTCACGGCTTCTCCGTGCCACCTCCCTTTACACAAGGGAGGCTTCGGTGCGGTGCGTAACTGTTAGACATATTCAAGTTTACCTGACTGCTGGATCCATTTTATCATATAGCTGCAATATACACAAGAACAGTCCCGGCAGATGATCCTGCCGGGACTAAAACTGTTTTACGGACACCCTCCTTGCGGCAGGTCTTTTTTTTGCATGTTTCTCCCTCACAGCGTCACTTCCGCGCCGGAATCGGTATAGCGGATGCGGTCGCCGCTGCACACGAAGGTGTCCAGATAGTCCAGATACTCCTGCACGGAGCCAAAATCGCTGACATAGTCGGCCACGATCTTCCTGGCACGGACGGCATCGTTGGCCAGCAGCATATGCAGCATCATCAGCTGCCACTTGGCGCTGCCCACGCCGGCCAGTTCGGCATCGGCGATGTAATAATCGCTGCCGTGGCTGGTGCCGCCGGCACCGGGACAGCAGGGATGCAGCGCCGGCATCACCTGCGACAGATCGCCCATGTCGGTGGAGCCGGTGCTGGGGGTCAGCTCCCGGTGGAAGGGGAACTCCAGCGCGGCTGCCGCCTCCTCGGCGATGTCAAAGAGGCCGGGATCCTGCCGCAGCGGCGCATAGCCGGGGGTATCCTGAATGTCCACGTTGGCGCCCAGACTCAGCGCGGCGCCCACAAGGGCGCGGTTGACGCGGCGGTTGGCATCGGCGAGGGCGGCGAAATTGCCGCTGCGCACGAAGCTCTCCAGCGTCACACGCTCGGGGATGGCGTTGACGGCACCGCCGCCAGCGGTGATGATGGGGTGGACGCGGATATAGTCCTTCTCCCGGAACGTCTCGCGGATGGCGTTGATGGCACCGAGACCCTGCTGGGCGGCGTAGAGGGCGTTGATACCGTTCCACGGACAGCCGCCGGCGTGGGCGCTGCGTCCGGAGTAGATAACCTGCTTGCTGAGACAGCCGATCATACCGGCCTTGCACAGATAATCCGTTCCGGCGGTGGTGTGTACCATGAAGGCAAGATCCACGCCGTCAAAGTAGCCGCGGTGGAGGAACTCCGTCTTGCCGCCCATGTAGCGGATGACGCCCTTTTCACGCAGCTGCAGGCGGTACTCGATCTCGATGAGCTCCTCAGCCGGCACGGCGCACAGGCGGATGCGGCCGCTCAGACCGTCCAGCGCACCGGGCTCTTTCAGCGCCGCGGCGATGCCCACCAGCGCCGCGCACTGGGCGGCGTGGCCGCAGGAGTGGACAGCGCCCGTCTCGCGGTCGCACTGGGGATGGGTGGGCACGATGAGGCTGTCCATCTCGCCCAGAATCAGCACTTCCGGACCGGGGCGCCCCGTGTCCAGCACGGTGTAGAAGCCGGGGATGTCACCGGCCTCGGTGAGCTCATAGCCCAGATCGCGGAAGATCTTGGCCAGATACGTGTGGGTCTTCCACTCGCGATAGCCGGTCTCGGGATGGTTCCAGATATAGTCCAGCGTGTCGTTCACCAGCTGGCGGCTCTTCTCGGCACCGGCACACAGGCGCAGCGCGGCGGCGGTGTCGGAACGGGGCAGATCATGGGAATGGAGCATAATGAACACCCTTTCGTGTTTTTTCTTACCTGCATCATAGCACGGCGCGCCAACGGTGTCCACCCCTCGTCGGGATTTATTGCAATCCCCCACAGCGCAGCAAACGCCGCCCCACGCCCATACGCACTCGCCCTACACTCGCCCCCACACGCTTCCCCCACACGCTTCCCCCACACATAAGGTTCTCCGCCCCCATTTC
>JAZKYM010000060.1:0-2369 GCA_045612165.1 Vescimonas sp. | reverse complement strand
CAGCAAGCTGCTGAGCACCCAGATGAAGGCCACCGGCGAAGTCATGGCCGTGGGCCGCACCATGGAAGAGAGCCTCCTCAAGGCCATCCACGGCCTGGAGCAGGGGGTCATCCACCTGCACATGGCCAAGTTCGACGACATGACCGAATCTGAGCTGATGGACGCCATCCGCCGCGCCACCGACGAGCGCATCTACGCCATGGCTGAGCTGCTGCGCCGCGGCATGGATCCCATGCTCATCTCCTCCGTCACCAAGATTGACCTCTTCTTCGTGGAGAAGATCGGCAACGTGGTGCGCTACGAGAAGGTGCTGGCCGAGAACGTGGGCGACCTCTGCGTCCTGCGCGAGGCCAAGAAGATGGGCATCTCCGACCGCTATATTGCAAAGCTGTGGAACATGACCGAGCAGGAGATGTTCCGCCTGCGCCGCGACAACGGCATTATGCCTGTGTACAAGATGATCGACAGCTGCGGCGCCGAGTTTGAGGCCTATGTCCCCTACTTCTACTCCACCTATGAGGATGAAAACGAGTCCGTTGTCACCGAGCGTAAGAAGGTCATCGTGCTGGGTGCCGGCCCCATCCGTATCGGTCAGGGCGTGGAGTTCGACTTCTCCACCGTCCACGCCATCTGGGCCATCAAGGAAGCCGGCTATGAGGCCATCATCATCAACAACAACCCCGAGACCGTCTCCACCGACTACACCATCTCCGACAAGCTGTACTTTGAGCCCCTCACCATCGAGGACGTCATGAACGTCATCGAGATGGAGAAGCCCTGGGGCGTCATCGTGACGCTGGGCGGCCAGACGGCCATCAACCTGGCCGAGCGTCTGGAGAGTCTGGGCGTGCCCATCATCGGCACCTCCGTGGCCGCCATTGAGCGGGCCGAGAACCGCGACAGCTTTGAAAAGCTGATGGAAGAGCTGAAGATCCCCCAGCCCATCGGTCAGGCCGTCACCAACGTGGAGGACGGCGTGAAGGTGGCCGAGAAGATCGGCTATCCCGTGCTGGTGCGTCCCTCTTACGTGCTGGGCGGCCGCGCCATGCAGATCGTCAACCGCGAGAGCGAGCTGCGCCTGTACTTCAAGGAGGCCATCGTGGCCAGCGCCGAGACTCCCGTTCTGGTGGATAAGTACATCTCCGGTAAGGAGCTGGAAATCGACGGCGTGTGCGACGGCAAGGATGTCTATATCCCCGGCATTATGGAGCACGTGGAGCGCACCGGCGTCCACAGCGGCGACTCCATCTCCGTCTACCCCACCTTCTCCGTCTCCCAGAAGGTGAAGGACACCATCATCGACTATTCCAACCGTCTGGGTGTGGGCATCGGCATCGAAGGTCCCTTCAACATCCAGTTCATTGTGGACAAGGAAGAAAACGTCTACGTCATTGAGGTCAACCCCCGTTCCTCCCGTACCGTTCCCTTCATCTCCAAGGTCACCGGCGTGAAGATGGCCAACATCGCCACCCGTGTGGCACTGGGCCAGACGCTGGCTGATCAGGGCCTGGGCACCGCCGTTGCCCCCGAGAAGCAGAACCGCTGGTACGTGAAGGCGCCCGTCTTCTCCTTCTCCAAGATCGCCGGCGTGGATACCTACCTCTCCCCCGAGATGAAGTCCAACGGCGAAGCCATCGGCTATGACAACACCCTCACCCGTGCCCTCTACAAGGCGCTGAAGGCCTCCGGCAACCGCGTGGAGAACTACGGCACCGTGTTCGCCACCATCGCCAACGAGGATAAGGAAACTGCCCTGCCTCTGATCCGCCGGTTCTACAATCTGGGCTTCAACATCGAGGCCACCGCCGGCACCGCCGCCTTCCTCAAGGAGAACGGCATCCGCACCCGTACGCTGGGCAAGATCTCGGAGGGTGCCACCGACATCCTCGAGGCCCTGAAGCAGGGTCATATCACTTACGTCATCAACACCCAGTCCCACAACAACGGCACCATGAACGACGGCATTATGATCCGCCGCGCCGCCGTGGAAAATAACGTGACCATCTTCACCTCCCTCGACACCGTGACGGTGCTGCTGGACGTGCTGGAAGAGATCACCGTGGGTGTTTCCACCATCGACTCCTGACGGGAGGAACGTATGACACAAGGAATGTATACCGTCCTTTCCAACCGTCCGTTGGCAAAGGATACGTGGGAAATGGTTCTGGGCGGCGACAGCTCCGCCCTGACCAATCCCGGTCAGTTTATCAACATCGCCATTGAAGGCCTGTACCTGCGCCGCCCCATCAGCGTGTGCTGCTATGAAGAGGGCAGCATCACCATCATCTACAAGGTGGTGGGCAAGGGCACGGTGAAGATGGCCGCCATGGAGCCGGGCGCACAGCTGGACGTGCTGGTGGGTCTTGGCA
>JAZKYM010000059.1:0-3413 GCA_045612165.1 Vescimonas sp. | reverse complement strand
CAATCAGGCGCTGCTGAAAATCGCGCTGGCCGGTGCCACGCCCCGTTTCTTCATCCGCTCCGACGGCGCGGTGAACGAAGAAGTGTACGCCAACTGGCCGCAGCCCCGTGTCCACACCAACGGCAATCTGGGCGCCGACTCCATCGCGCCCATCCACTCGGCCAGTCTCGTCGGCACGTACGTGGCGCTGCTGCAAAACAAGATCGCCGAGATGAAGGGGACGGCCGGCAACCGCGACGTGACCAGCGGCGGCACCAGCGGCGGCGTCACCGCTGCCACCGCCATCGCCGCGCTGCAGGAGGCCGGCGGCAAGCTCAGCCGCAACATGATCGCCGACGGCTACGACGCCTTTGCCGACGTGGTGACGCTGGTGATCGAGCTGGTGCGCCAGTTTTACGGTCTGCCCCGTCAGTTCCGTCTCTTAGGCAGCGCCGGTGAATTTGTCAGCTACGACAACGCAGGCTTGCAGGGCCGCGTGGAGTCCGACGCCTTCGGCCGGCACTACCGGGTGCCGGAGTTCGATCTGGAGGTCGACGCCCAGGAGGAGAACCCTTATCAGACCATGGAGCACAATCAGCTGGCGCTGCAGCTGTACCAGATGGGCTTTTTCCGCGCCGACATGGCCGAGCAGTCCCTGCGGTGTCTGGAGCTGATGGACTTCAAGAACAAGGACGCGGTGGTCGCCGCCATCGACGAGAGCCGCACCATGGCCGCTGAGGTGGAGCGCCTGCGCAGCCAGCTTTTGGAGATCGCGGCGGTGGTGGACGGCGTCAAGGGCACGCAGCTGGTGCAGTCGCTGCAGGCGGATTTTGCCGCGCAGCAGACGGGCCGCGCCGCAGCGGCGGCCGGCCGCACCGAGAGCAGCATGGATGCCAGCCGTCGCCGCAGCCGATCGGCGGTGAAGCCCCGATGATCACCGTGCGTTTGGAACCCAACGCCGTCACCGTCTCGGGTCACGCCGGCTATGCCAAACGGGGTGAGGACATCGTGTGCGCCGCCATGAGCACGTTGGTTTATGTGCAGGTGCGGCTTTTGGAGAAGGACGGCGCGCTGCAATCGCTGGAGACGGCGGATGGCTTTGTGCGCATGAAGCTGCGCGGCGGCGCACGGTGCGAGGTGCTGGAGCTGGGCGCGCGGTGGCTGGAGACGGAGTACAGCCGGTGCGTGAGGGTCATCGGGACGGCAGCGTGAGTGGCGCGTGTGGCAGCGGCTGCGATGGGAGAGAGTGTGTGACGGGGAACACGGGCGGATGATATCCGCCCCTACATTTCGCAGCGGTGAGCGGCTGAGCGAGTTAGGCGCTGCGGCAATACCACATTTCGGGCGAATTTCTGAGCGCCGATTTCGCGCGGTAAAAGAGCTTGGTTTTGCAAACGGAATGTCGTGCAAAGGAAGGGTGGAAACCATGGGTTTCCACGGGCGTTTTTGCATACTTTTGTTGCTCTTGACAAAAGTATGCCTGCGGAGCAAGGACACGCCGATTCTGCGCAGGGAGTGTGTGCATCAGCGGAATATGGATTTACCGTAAAAAACTTATGTAAACCGCGGAGAATAGGCAGAGGAAAAGAGGGAAGGGGAATGAGGGTTGCGGCGTAGGGGGAGTACGGCGCGGTTTTGGCTGGCGCTCTGTGATACCGGACAACCCCTCAGTCACCTGCGGTGACAGCTCCCCTTACACAGGGGAGCCTTTGGCGGCTCGGTTGGTGTGAGGGCGGTGTGGGGCGGTGGCAGCGACGGTAGAGTGGCCCTCAGCCTCGGCCCAACGGTAACGGCTGCCTTGCTCACCGTTGCGCCAGCCGATTGGCGTGCACTGTTCGCGCCCGCCAATCGGGGCGCTGCCTCGAATTCACCTCGCTTCATCTGCCACCGGCAGCGCTTCGGTGAATTTCCCCGAGGGGGAAGGTTTTGGTTGAGGCAACCGCAAAGGATTTCCCCTGAGGGGAATGGTGTGGTGGGTGGGATGGAAATACAAGGTCGTGGCTTACCACGGATGCCGATTGTGGCAGAAAGGAGCAATATGTTGAACCAATTCATCAATTTACAGCTCTTTGCAGAGGACTGCGGCACGGCCGCAGCGGAACAAACGGGCGTAACGGCTTCCGACGCCGGGGAGCGGCAGGACTTTGAAACGATGATCCGAGGACCGTACAAGGACGAGTTTGATGCCCGTGTGCAGAAGATTCTGGACGGGCGGCTGCGCAGTCTGCGACGGGAAAACGAGGCGCTGCGCCGGGAGGCACAACACCGGCAGACGCAGGCCAGAGATTCCTTTGCCGCCCTGCAGCGCAGCGAGGCGCAGGTACGCGCCGTCTATCCGGAGTTCGACTGGCAGCGCGAGGTGGAAAACGGCGACTTCGCCCGACTGATCGCCGCCGGCGTGGCGCCCCGTACTGCCTACGAGGTGGTGCACCGCGACGAGATCCTCCGCCGCGCCATGGCCTGCGCCGCACAGCGCACGGCACAGCACACCGCCGCCGCAGCCGCAGCCGGTGCACGGCGCGTACAGGAGACGGGGCGGCGCAGTGCCGCCCTCAGCCGCCAGGATCCGCGGCAGCTGACCAGTGACGAGCTGGCCGATATCCGCCGCCGCGTGCTGGACGGGGAGAAGATCCGGTTTTGAAGTCCTTTTTTGTGGGGGGACAATCCCTCCGTCTGCCCGTTGGGCATACACCTCCCTTTACACAAGGGAGGCTATCAGGAACAAATTTGATTTCAAAAAGGAGAATGAATATGGATTTCAACAACTTCCATCTGCAGCTGTTTGCAGCTGACAGCAACACCCAGACCACTTCCGGCCTGAGCGCCGAGATGAAGACCTACTACGGCATGGAACTGCTGGAAAACGCCAAGCCCCAGCTGGTGCACAACCAGTTCGCTGCTACCAAGGGCTTGCCCGTAGGCGGCGGCAAGACGGTGGAGTGGCGCAAGTTCGGCTCTTTCGACAAGGCGCTGACTCCTCTGACCGAGGGTGTGACCCCCGACGGCAGCGGCATTTCCGTCAGCTACATCACCAAGGATCTGGAGCAGTACGGCGACTACACCACCGTGTCCGACATGCTGGACCTGACCGCCATCGACGACGTGGTGCTGGAGATCACCGACCGCCACGGCGCCAACATGGGTCTGACGCTGGACACCGTGACCCGTAACGAGATCGTGCAGGGCAATCAGGTGATCTATGCACCCAAGGCCGACGGCACCGAGATCACCAGCCGCGCCGATCTGACCGCCGAGTGCAAGCTCACCGGTGAGCTGGTGGCCAAGGCCGCTACGGCGCTGAAGAAGATGAACGCCCCCAAGATCGACGGCAAGTACATCTGCATCATCCACCCCAGCGTGGCTTTCGATCTGCGTCAGGATGAGGCATGGCTGGCCGCCCACCAGTACGCCGGTGTCACCGAGCTCTATAGCGG
>JAZKYM010000058.1:0-2193 GCA_045612165.1 Vescimonas sp. | reverse complement strand
TTGTTTTTGTTAAACTCTTCTTGCCTCTTGGGCTTGATACGCAAATAGTCCTCTATAAAGGCTGCGGTGTGCTTTGCCTTTAGCTCCTCGTATGTGGGCTTTGGCGTGGGGTAGTTTTCCTCCAACCACTCCTTAAGCGTTACTTTGTACTTGTTCTTGATAACGGGGTGCGGTGGCATACCAGCCTTTTTGAAATCGGAGGGGTTTGGGATTTTTCCGTGGTCAAGTATGTACTGCTCGACAGTATCACGGATAGAGCTGTCCGTCCAATGGATGATTGGCAGCTCGCTGCTCAGCTCGGTTAAGATACGAACCTCCTCGGCGTACTTGGGGTTTTCAGCCAAAAGCTGGATTGCATTATGCAGGGCTTGTTTTCTTGTCATAGTAGAAACTCCTTTGTTTTGAATTTCTACATTCGCATATTGCTGGCACGCCGTAGGTACTGAAGCGCACGCCCTGTTCCACATCGAAATTGTCGATGGCCTTGATCAGGCCAATGCAGCCTACCTGAAAGAGGTCGTCCACGTTTTCGCCCCTTCCCAGAAACTTCTGGATCACCGACAGCACCAGACGGAGGTTGCCGTAGATCAGCCGTTCCCGCGCCAGTGTGTCACCCTTCGCGGCGCGGCGCAGCAGCTGCGTCATCTCATCGCTCTTCAATACCTGCAGCTTGGCTGTGTTGATGCCGCTGATCTCTACTTTACCGTGCATAAATTTGCCTCCGTGCCCTTGATGAGAGGAGTATTTCCCCGGTAAAGGCGGCTTATACGGCGGCGGCAAAAGCTGTGGTAATTCGACGGGAGAAAAAAGAACGGCAGTCAGACAGACTGCCGTTCTTTTAACGGAAAAGATGATTTATGCTTCGGGGTATGCCAGATCGTCCACCGTCCAGTCGGCGATCACGTTGGCGTAGAAAGCGCAGACGCGGCGAGAGAGTTCCATATCCAGATTGGCAAAGTTGCCGCATTCCTTGGCGCTGCCTCCGGGCATAGGGCCGTCGTACACGGCAGCGGCGCGAAAGACTTTTTTCAGAAGTTCAACTGCTTGCTGGTCGGAGATGATGCGGCTGTCGTAGAGGAAGTAAAAACCGGTCTGGCAGCCGAAGGGTCCAAAATAGATGACGCCGTCCTGCAGCTCGTCGTTGCGCAGCATGGTGGCGATCACGTGCTCGACCGAGTGAAGCTCGGCATTGGTCAGCAGGTCGCCGGTGTTGGGCTTTTTCAAGCGCAGATCCAGCGTGGTGATCTCGCGGTCACGGCGGGAGAGGTAAAGACCGGGTGTGAGCACATTGTGGTCAACAGAAAAGCTGGCAATACGTTCCATATCGTATCCTCCTTGGCTGATGCATCCGACAAACGGACGGTTCGTTAAGCTAAATGATAGCATACGGCGAAAAATCTTGCAATCATAAAGTGAATGAGATGGCATAGGACAAATTACGGCGCGCATAATCTTTCCGTGAGGTGGAAAACTATGGTGGATCGTTTTACGCTGCTGCGGCGCAAAGAAGTGATCAATGTTTGTGACGGCTGCCGCTTGGGCTATGTGGGGGATGTGGAGCTGTGCATCCCTGACGGAAGTGTGAAAGCTCTGGTTGTTTTTGGCCCGTGCCGGTTTTTTGGTTTGTTCGGTAGGGGGGAGGATTTTTACATTCCTTGGGAGTGTATTCAGCGGTTTGGAAACGACATTATCCTCGTCGATAAGCCTTTTGGGCGACGGGATACGGTTGGGGAGCAGAAACGCCGCCGCTGGAACTGAGCATCGGAAAAAATAAGGGAAAATGCAGCAAATTTCCTATCATAAATGTAAAATTTTACTTGCATTCCACTTGCTCCTGTGGTATTATATTTCAGCATTCCGCACAGTTTTGGACTTTCGGTCGGTGCCAACTGGTTGGCCGATGGGATGAAAAAACTGGAGGTAAAAACTAAAATTAAAGGAGAAACAACAAAAATGGCACAGAACGTCGTATCCATGAAAGCCCTGCTGGAAGCAGCCGTCCACTTCGGTCATCAGACCCGCCGCTGGAACCCCAAGATGGCTCCCTACATCTACACCGAGCGTAACGGCATCTACATCATCGACCTGGCTAAGACCGTCAAGAAGCTGGAAGAGGCTTATGCCTTCGTTCGTCAGCTGAGCGAGAACGGCCAGTCCCTGCTGTTCGTCGGCACCAAGAAGCAGGCTCAGGAG
>JAZKYM010000057.1:0-7184 GCA_045612165.1 Vescimonas sp. | reverse complement strand
TGACGCTTACGGCGCCCAAGGCTCCCTTGTGCAAAGGGGCCGACGCGTAAAGAAAACATGCCTGTGGCATGTTTTTAGCCAAAGGCGGGAGCAATCTATGATTGCGACCCGGGCCGAAGGCTGTCAGCGAAGCTGACTGAGGGATTGACAACCCCTCCGGGCAGACTTTCGCCTGCCCACCTCCCTTACACAGGGGAGGCTTTGGTGCGGTACAACACTCCAGATTGCGCACGACACCGAACGGTGTATAGGAGTGCGCCCTTATATCTATTCGACATATTGGAATTTGGCGGCCAGTGGCCGCTGACAATGCGTGCACAGTGTTGTGCGTTTTGTTACTGCCCTAACCCGCTTGGTATCGTTACTGCGGAAGAGTTAGACAAATTGGAATCGGTTAATCATCTGTAGATACGTCAATAAAATCCATTCCTTGGCCAGCTTTTGATGCAAATCCAAAATGGGACGCATTATCAAGATAGAAAGAAGCGAATTTGTCGGTAGTAATAAAGAACACCAATTCTGTTTCGTTTCTTTTTTCGTAGCTGATATTCTGTTCTTCTAATAGCTTGATTGTTCCGTCAACAGCAGTCAGATAAAAAGCGTTGCAGGCTTCTTCATAAGCAATTCGGCAAGGTTCATTTTCACTGCAAGCTGCAATATCGGCTTCTAACTTTTCTGCTAAGAACTCCCCGTCAACAATATACTTTGCTATTAAGTCTTCTCCAATGTCTTCGATGGTTTCGTCATAAAGCTCTTTTGACCATTTCTCGCCCACAGGGGTTCCAGTTGTAAACAACGCTTCTCCGTATTTTAACGAGTCGCCCAGTTTAAGCAATGCACCGAGTTTTCCGCAACTTAATCGCTCATTATCCGCTTCCAGGGCATATTCAGCCAAGGATCTTCCGTTGTAAACAAAAGTGGTGTCAATTTCAAAGCCAACAACAACGGCAATCAAACTGTCTTTGCTTTTTTCATCAGACAGTACATCATATAGAGAGAGTGTGATTGTTTTCCCGTTCCATTCAGTAAATCCTGCATCTTGGATTTCGCTATAAACATTCCATAAAATTATAGGGTTATCAATCACTTCATCGGTATTAGGGCTGCCTGTGCTTGTGCCTTGTTGTGTTGGGTTTTGGAGAACGTCTTCTGGCAAATCTCCGTTATGCCCTTTGAGGAAATTAAAGCCACCTATTCCCAGCCCTACAATCAAAGCAAAGCAAGCAGCCATAGCACAAAACGGGACCCATGTACGATTAGACTTTCTTTTTGTGGGCTGGTGGGCTTCGCGGATATAGTTCTCGTTGATTTCCCCAATTAATTCATACAGTTTTTCTTTCTTCATAGTTCACATCCCCGTTCAATAAGATAGTTGTGTAATTTGGTTCTAAGTCGGTTCAGCTCCATAGATGCCGCAGCATATGTCATATTGTACCGAGCGGCAATATTGGAAATGCTGTCTGTATACCAGTAGCGGCATACAAAGATATTCCGTTTCTGTGCTGGCAGAGTGCCAAGAAAATCGTTGATTGCAGCAACAAGTTCTTTATGTTCATAGGTTTGCTCAACATTGTCATTTCCAGATACACAGCCAGCCAGTTCATCAAGCACCGCTGTTATTTCACCACCGCCCCGTTTATCTGCGGTGTTGTGTTTGTATCTGTTAAAGGCCAGATTGCGGACAATCTTGCCTAGAAATGCACATAGCATTTTGGGCCTATGGGGTGGGATTGCGTTCCATGTGTTCAGATATGTATCGTTGACACATTCTTCTGCATCTTCGTGATTGCCTAAGATATTTTTTGCAATCGATGTACAGTAATTGCCGTACTTGTCTGCGGTTGCTGGAATGGCTTGCTCATTTCTGTCAAAATATAGCTGCACGATTTTTGCGTCATCCATTTGCTTCACCTCACTTTCAAAATTATCTTTTCACCTATATACACAACTTCTACGGGGAAATATAACAAAATCGTTAAATAAAGAGCAGGAATTTTTGTCCCTGCTCTCTTAGTCAAATTCAAGTTTGTCTAATTAGTTAGATATATTCTATCACATCAATGTGAGCCATACAAGAACAGTCCCGGCAGAATTATCTGCCGGGACTGTAACTGTTTTACGAGACCGCCCATTTGCCCGGGGTGCTTTTTTCTGTAAAAAAGAAAAAATCCGGAAAATCTTCCGGATCGACAAAACGGGCCTTGACAGCGGCCTTGAAATTTGGTAAAATTAAGCGCTTATATTCGGGGGATAGGCCCTGTGGGCCCATTTAACTCTGAATACAGTATAACAGCTTTGTCCCGATTTGGCAAGCGGAAAATTTCGAAAGAAACAACAAGGCCGTGCGTGTCGGAACAGAGAACTCCCTACCTGGTTTACAATTAGTTGTGGAAATAGCAAAAAGAAAGGCGTGAGTATTGAAGATGGCCAAGGATAAGTACTATGGCAAAACACTGCGCAAAAACTTTGCCAGATACGAAGAGGTCGTGGCAATGCCGAACCTGCTGGAGATCCAGAAGAAGTCTTACCGTTGGTTCCTGGAGACCGGTCTGCGTGAGGTGTTCGCCGATGTGGCCTCTATTACCGACTATGCCGGTAATCTGGAACTGAGCTTCATCGACTACAGCATGGACGAGAAGCCCAAGTATGACGTGGAAGAGTGCAAGGCCCGTGATGCAACGTATGCCGCTCCCATGAAGGTGAGCGTCCGTCTGCACAACAAGGAGACCGGCGAGATCAAGGAACAGGAGATCTTCATGGGTGACTTCCCCCTGATGACTCAGTCCGGCACCTTCGTCATCAACGGCGCTGAGCGTGTGGTGGTCAGCCAGATCGTTCGTTCTCCCGGCATCTACTACGGCAAGGAGATCGACCTGAAGACCGACCTGCCCCTGATGACCAGCACCGTGATTCCTTATCGCGGCGCATGGCTGGAGTACGAAACCGACACCTCTGAGGTGTTCTGGGTTCGTATCGACAAGAACCGCAAGCTGCCCGTCACCTGCCTGATCCGCGCACTGGGTCTGAAGACCGACGCTGAGATTCTGGAGCGTTTCGGTGACGATCCCCGTATCGTGGTGACGCTGGAGAAGGATACCTGCAAGACCTACGAAGAGGCCCTGCTGGAGATCTATCGCAAGCTCCGTCCCGGCGAGCCCCCCACGGTGGACAGCGCCGAGACTCTGATTCAGAACCTGTTCTTCGATCCTCACCGTTATGATCTGAGCGTGGTGGGTCGTTATAAGTTCAATAAGAAGCTGACCATGTGGGCCCGTGTTCGCGGTCAGAAGCTGGCCATGCCTGTGGCCGATCCCGCTACCGGCGAGATCCTGTTTGAGGAAGGCCACGTGCTGACGGCTGACGAGTGCCGCGAGATGGATGCCATCGGCGTCAGCGAGATCTTTGTGACTCTGGACAATGGCCAGACCATGAAGGTGTTCACCAACGGCATGTGCGATATGAGCCGCTATGTGGACTTTGATCCTCTGGCTGAGTGCGGCATCAAGGAGCGCGTGCGCTTCAGCGTGCTGCAGGATCTGATCGCCAACTACGAGGGCGAGGAACTGATCGAGCAGTGCTGCCTGCAGGCCGATCAGCTGGTTCCCAAGCACATCATCATCGACGATATTTTCGCCTCCATTAACTATATGAACGCCCTGGCCGCAGGCCTTGTGACCAAGGATGATATCGACCATCTGGGCAACCGCCGTCTGCGCTGCGTGGGCGAGCTGCTGCAGAACCAGTTCCGCATCGGCTTTAGCCGTATGGAGCGCGTGATTCGCGAGCGTATGACCATTCAGGATCTGGACATCGTCACGCCCCAGAGCCTGATCAACATCCGCCCCGTCACTGCCGCCATCAAGGAGTTCTTCGGTTCCAGCCCCCTGAGCCAGTTCATGGATCAGACCAACCCTCTGGCCGAACTGACCCATAAGCGCCGTCTGTCTGCTCTGGGCCCCGGCGGTCTGAGCCGTGAGCGCGCCAACATGGAAGTGCGAGACGTGCACTACAGCCACTATGGCCGTATGTGCCCCATTGAGACTCCCGAAGGTCCCAACATCGGTCTGATCTCTTACCTGTCCACCTATGCCCGTATCAACGAGTACGGCTTCATTGAGGCCCCCTTCCGCGCTGTGGACCATGAGACCGGCAAGATCAGCAACGACGTCACCTATATGACCGCCGATGTGGAAGATCAGTACGTGGTGGCACAGGCTGCCGAGCCCACCGATGAGAACGGCTGCCTGACCAACAAGCGTATCACCTGCCGTCACCGCGACGAAATCGTGGAAGTGGACCGCCATAGCGTGGACTACATCGACGTTTCTCCCCGTATGATGGTCTCCATCGCTACCGCCATGATCCCCTTCCTGCCCAACGACGACGCTAACCGTGCACTGATGGGCGCTAACATGCAGCGTCAGGCTGTGCCTCTGCTGCGTCCCGAGGCTCCTATTGTCGGTACCGGTATGGAGCATAAGATCTGCCTGGACTCCGAAGTGGCTGTTCTGGCTGAGGGCGACGGCGTTGTCACCAAGGTGGATGCCACCTCCATCACCGTCAAGTACGACAGCGGCGAGACCAAGGATTACAAGCTGGTCAAGTTCCTGCGTTCCAACCACGGCACCTGCATCAACCAGAAGCCCATCGTTTCTGTTGGTGAGCGTGTGTGCGGCGGCGACGATCCCACGGTGCTGGCTGACGGTCCTGCTACCGAGCAGGGCGAAATCGCTCTGGGCCGCAACATCCTGGTGGGCTTTATGACCTGGGAAGGCTACAACTACGAAGACGCCGTGCTGCTCAATGAGCGGCTGGTGAAGGAGGACGTTTACACCTCCATCCATATCGAGGAATATGAGATCGACGCCCGTGACACCAAGCTGGGTCCCGAGGAGATCACCCGTGATATCCCCAACGTGGGCGAAGATGCTCTGAAGGATCTGGACGAGCGCGGTATTATCCGCGTGGGCGCCGAGGTCCACGCCGGCGATATTCTGGTCGGTAAAGTCACCCCCAGGGGCGAGACTGATCTGACCGCTGAGGAGCGCCTGCTGCGCGCCATCTTCGGCGAGAAGGCCCGCGAAGTCCGCGACACCTCCCTGAAGGTGCCTCACGGCGAGAGCGGCATCATCGTTGACGCCAAGGTGTTCACCCGTGAGAACGGTGATGAGCTGAGCCCCGGTGTCAATCAGGTGGTTCGTATCTATATTGCACAGCGCCGCAAGATCCAGGTGGGCGACAAGATGGCCGGCCGCCACGGTAACAAGGGCGTTGTCTCCCGTGTGCTGCCTCAGGAGGATATGCCTTTCCTGCCCGACGGTACGCCTCTGGATATCGTGCTGAACCCCCTGGGTGTTCCCTCCCGTATGAACATCGGTCAGGTGCTGGAAGTCCATCTGGGCTACGCCGCCAAGACGCTGGGCTGGAAGGTGGCTACCCCCATCTTCGACGGTGCTACCGATAAGGATATCACCGAGGCTCTGGAAATGGCTGGCCTCGATCCTCAGGGTAAGAGCTGGCTGTACGACGGCCGCACCGGTGAGCGTTTCGACAACAAGGTCACCGTCGGTTACGTCTACTTCCTCAAACTGCACCATCTGGTCGATGATAAGATCCACGCCCGTTCCACCGGTCCTTACTCTCTGGTTACCCAGCAGCCTCTGGGCGGTAAAGCTCAGTTCGGCGGCCAGCGTTTCGGTGAAATGGAAGTTTGGGCTCTGGAAGCTTACGGTGCTTCCTACACTCTGCAGGAAATCCTGACCGTGAAGTCCGACGACGTCACCGGTCGTGTCCGTACCTACGAGGCCATCGTCAAGGGCCACAACGTGCCCACCCCCGGTGTGCCCGAGTCCTTCAAGGTTCTGGTCAAGGAACTGCAGTCCCTGTGCCTGGATATTCAGGTTCTGGACGAAGAGGGCAACCTCATCGAGCTGAAGGAAGACGAGGACGCCATGGATACCTTCAACCTGGCCCGCATGGACGCTGACAACGACCGTCAGAACCGCTACGCCGACGAGAGCGAGCTGGCCGAGGCAGGTTACGAATATGTTGCCGACGAAGAAGTGGAAGCTTCCTTCGAAAGCGACGACGAGTTTTAAGGAAAAGGAGGAGCTATCAACATGAGTTACGCAACGTTTGACGCTATTAAAATCGGTATCGCTTCTCCGGAAATGATCCGCGAGTGGTCCTATGGCGAAGTCAAGAAGCCTGAGACCATTAACTACCGCACCCTGAAGCCTGAACGGGATGGCCTGTTCTGCGAGAAGATCTTTGGACCCACCAAGGACTGGGAGTGCCACTGCGGTAAGTACAAGAAGATTCGCTACAAGGGCAAGATCTGCGACCGCTGCGGCGTGGAAGTCACCCGTGCCAAGGTGCGCCGTGAGCGCATGGGTCACATCGCCCTGGCTACCCCTGTCAGCCATATCTGGTATTTCAAGGGTATCCCCTCCCGTATGGGCCTGCTGCTGGACATCTCTCCCCGTATTCTGGAGAAGGTGCTGTACTTTGCAGCCTATATCGTCACCGATCCCGGTGAGACTCCTCTGATGAAGAATCAGATCCTCAGTGAGAAGGAGTACCGTGATCTGCGTGAAAAGTATGAAGACGACTTTGACGCCGGCATGGGCGCCGAGGCCGTGAAGAAGCTGCTGGCCACCGTCGGTCTGAACGACGAGGACAGCCGCCGCAAGATCGAGCTGATGGGCCAGTGGGAACAGCTGAAGGCCAAGGAAGCCGATCTGAAGGATCGCGACCAGGAACTGAGCGAGTACGAGATCAATCGTCTGGCTGAGCTGGAAGCCGAGCTGGATTCCTTCCAGGGTCTGGTGACTCTGAGCGACTCCCTGCACGCAGAGCTGAAGACCGTTTCCGGCCAGAAGAAGGCCCGCGTGGTCAAGCGTCTGGAAGTGGTGGATGCCTTCCGCATCAGCGGCAACAAGCCCGAGTGGATGGTCATCGACGTGCTGCCCGTCATTCCTCCCGAGCTGCGTCCCATGGTGCAGCTGGATGGCGGCCGCTTCGCCACCTCTGACCTGAACGACCTGTATCGCCGCGTTATCAACCGCAACAACCGTCTGAAGAGACTGATGGAGCTCAACGCCCCCGACATCATCGTGCGCAACGAAAAGCGCATGCTGCAGGAGGCTGTGGACGCCCTGATCGACAACGGCCGCCGCGGACGC
>JAZKYM010000056.1:0-2099 GCA_045612165.1 Vescimonas sp. | reverse complement strand
CGCGCACATCGTTCTTGGCCTCATCCACCACTTCCTCGTCGTAAGCTTCCACCAGGAAAGCCAGCACCACGCGGTCAGCACCCAGAGAGGGCTCCACCACGTAGGGGATGTAGCGCTCGTTGGGCTCGGGATCGAAGTAGGTCATATCCTGACCGGAGTGGGTCTGATGCTGGGTCAGGTCATAGTTGGTGCGGTCGGCAATGCCCCACAGCTCGCCCCAGCCGAAGGGGAACATGAACTCGAAGTCGGTGGTGGCCTTGGAGTAGAAGCTCAGCTCCTCGGGATCGTGGTCGCGCAGACGCAGGTTCTCGTCGGCCATGTTCAGGTTCAACAGCCACTGATGGCAGAAGTTGCGCCAATAGGCGAACCACTCCAGATCGGTGCCGGGCTTGCAGAAGAACTCCAGCTCCATCTGCTCAAACTCACGGGTACGGAAGGTGAAGTTACCGGGAGTGATCTCGTTACGGAAGGACTTACCAATCTGGCAAACGCCGAAGGGCAGCTTGCGACGGGTGGTACGCTGGACGTTATTGAAGTTGACAAAGATACCCTGAGCGGTCTCGGGACGCAGATACACGGTATTCTTGGCATCCTCGGTAACACCCTGGAAGGTCTTGAACATCAGGTTGAACTGACGGATGTCGGTCCAGTTGTGCTTGCCGCAGGTGGGACAGGCGATCTGATGCTCAGCCACGAAAGCAGCCATCTCTTCCTGCGAGAAAGCATCGATGGGCTTGGGCAGCTGGAAGCTGTTCTGAGCGCACCAATCCTCAATCACCTTGTCGGCGCGGAAACGCTCCTTGCACTCCTTGCAGTCCATCAGAGGATCGCTGAAGCCGCCCAGATGGCCGGAAGCAACCCAGGTCTGGGGATTCATCAGAATGGCGCTGTCCTGACCAACGTTGTAGGGGTTCTCCTGCACGAACTTCTTCCACCAAGCCTTCTTCACGTTGTTCTTCAGCTCAACACCCAGAGGGCCGTAGTCCCAAGTGTTGGCCAGACCGCCGTAGATCTCGCTGCCGGCGAAAATAAAGCCGCGGTTTTTGCACAGGGCGACGATTTTTTCCATCGTCTTTTCAGTGTTCTTCATCATGTTGATTTCTCCTTTATGTCAATTTATTTGATTCCCAGATATTCTTCAATCAACTTCACCCGTTCGGTTCGACCCATCCAGGTGTAATATTTATACCAAACGCCCAGCGCGTGCAGGGACACCGCCACATCGGCCACATCCACACAGGCATCCACTTCCTCCACTTCCAGCGGGCAGACGTGCTGCTTGCCGTCAGCGGAGTTGATCACAAAACCGGCGATCAGATCGATCTCCACGCCATCGACATCAAACTGCAGGAAATGTGCGCTGCCAAATTGGTCGTCTTCCTTGGCAGGCAGCAGTGTGCCGTGCCGCAGCAGGATCTCCTTGGCCACTTCAATATCTTCTTCGCACACCATCAGGTCGATGTCGCGAAACTCCTTGGTAATGCCCCTCAGGAACAGCATAGCCGAGGCGCCCACCGCCCAGAGGATGTCGCTGTCGTTGAGATCGGCAGCCAGCGTTGCCAGTACGTTGAGCTTCTTCTGTTTGTCTTCCATAGGCCCTCCCAAAACAAAAAACGCCCTAAGCCGCCTTACGCAGCTCAGGGCGAATCAAAAACGATCCGTGGTTCCACCTGAATTTGGACAATTGTCCACACTCTCAAGCCTTAACGCGGCCATACGTCGGGCATTTCCTCCCGCAGCTCACAGGGCGCCACCCCCGGTCACAGCCTTTGCACTTCGTAAAGAATAGCACCTTTTTCCCCCTCCGTCAAGGGGGATTTCCCTCAAAACAAAGGAAAAAGGACATCCTTTCGGATGTCCTTTATTGGTCTGGTTCAATTAGTCAACGTTGTTCAGCTTCAGAGTCATAGCGCTCTTCTTGTGAGCTGCATTGTTCTTGTGCAGCAGGCCCTTGGCAACGGCCTTATCAACGGCCTTCACTGCGACCTTGTAAGCGCCCTCGGCCTCGGTGCGATTGCCTTCAACGGCAGCAGCCTCGAACTTCTTGATAGCAGTCTTCAGTGCGGACTTATTGGCCTTGTTGCGAGCGTTTCTCACCT
>JAZKYM010000055.1:0-26915 GCA_045612165.1 Vescimonas sp. | reverse complement strand
GTGAATGGTAACGGGGGCCTCGGCAGCCAGATCAGACAGGCTGTCCGCGGTCAGAGCGTTGATCCAGCCCTCGCCGGTGATGTTCCAACGGCTGCCCTTCAGAGTGAGATTGATGGGGTTGTTCAGCATGGGAGCTGCAGTGTGGCGGAAACGGCCGATGATCTTGCAGTCGCCGTCAAAGCCGCCCTGCTCGGCAGCGTAGTTGCAGTGGTCGAATTCCTTGCTGCCCATAAAGGCGTTCAGAACGGTGCCGTTGGGAACCACATTGCCGTCCAGATCCACGTGGATGGCCTGTGTAGCGGACACGATACCGGTCAGCTCAGCGTTCTCCACCAGAACGTTCAGGTTCTGACGATAGTTGTAGATGCTGTTGAAGATGTCGCCGCAGTAATTACCGTTCTTCAGGGTGGCGCTGCTGTCAGCAACGGAGGTGCTGGTGGGCTGAGCCAGTTCGGCGCAGTCGTTGATGGTGTAAGTGGTGATACCGGGGTTACCGGCGTCGTCGGACTCAATCAGCTCAACCAGGATGCCTTCCTTGTGGCGGGTAGACTCGCCGGAGAAGCAGACCTGAGTGTTATCCAGAATGATGTTGCTGAAGCCGGTGTTGGCAGCGCCGGACTTGATCTGCAGCACGCCGTCCACGGTGTCCAGCTTGGTATTGATCAGCTCGAAGGTGCCGCCGCGAGACTGCTGGGTCATGAAAGCGATGTGACCGCTGTTCAGGTAGGAGTCAATATAAGTGGAGCCGGAGGGACCGGAACCCATGACCTGAATGTAGTCGGGAGAATAGAACTCCACGCGCTTATAGCGGTTGTGCACGCCGGAGTCGGCATAGGTGACATAACCGGAGCCGCCCACGGTGAAGCCGTAAGTCACGCCGCTCACGGTCTTGGTAGCGGTATACTCCTTGCCTTCCTGTGCCACTTCCATGGTACCGATGCCGGAGAGGGTATCTTCCACGTCCAGAGCGTAGGTCTGGCACACGTCATAAGCGGTACCGGAGTCGGTGGACAGAGTGCCCCAACCGGTACAGATGACGATACAGTTCTTGAATCGACCCTGTCCATCGGCCATAACGTTGAGGGAGCGGACGGTGCCCTCCATGCCCAGTGCAAAGGGCACGCGCTTCATCATGGCAGGAGTTAGGTTGGCGTACTCCTCATAGGTATCCTGCGTTTCCTTGGTGTAGATGACAGTGTCATGGACATTGGCGATGGAGGTATTATCCACATACAGTGCGCAGCGGATGGCACCATCGGTCTCGATGTAGCAGTCGGCGATCTCCAGTTCAGACTTGTTGTCCGCCATGATGGCAGCGCCCCAGCCGGCAAGGTCATCACCGCCGTCGCCATGGGACAGGAAGGTGGAGCCGGAAATGGCATACTTGGTACCATTGTCCAGCAGAATACCGTTGAAGTGGGTGCCGCCCAGGGTAAGGGAAACGCCCTCGGCCTTTTCACAGTCATAGCTGCCGCCCACGACAGCTTCCTTTGCAGAACCGTCTTCAACAATTTTGCCGCCGTCTACCAGCAGTGCCTGGCGGAACCAGTAGGTGGCCTTCTCCTCTTCTTTTGCGCCGGACCAGGGAGCAGCACTGGGGCCACCAATGCGGTAGACCTTCACCTCGCGGACGGTGAAGCACTCTTCCACCTCATAGGTCTTGCCGCTCAGCAGATCCCGCTGCACGCCGTCCACAATCAACACAAGGGCAGCTCCTGCAGCCGCGGTCATCGTCTTGATCTCGCCGTCCACGCTGTACTCAGCGAAGGTAACGGTGGATGCCAGCGCAGTGGTGGTATAGGTATTGGCCGCTTCAGTGCGCAGAATAGCCAGCTTCATACTCATAGTAATCGATCCTTTCTTATCTTTTCAAATCCTCGTAGGTATCGGCCCCTCTGAGGAGAGGGGCCGATGGGGAGATTATGCCTGCTTCTGTTCTTCTTTGATGACGGGTGCGCTAACCTTTTTGGCTGCGTTGATCGCAGCGCGGGTCTGCATAGTATCCAGCGTAATGGCCGCCAGCAGTGCAATGCCAAGCACCACATACTTCCAGTATTGATTCATATTCAGGAAGTTCATACCGGAGTTCAGCACGCCGATGATGAGAACACCGATGACCATGTTGCTCATCTTGCCGCCACCACCGCCCATCTTGATGCCGCCCAGCATACAGCCCGCCATAACAATGAACTCGTCGCCCAGACCCATGGAGTTGTTGACGGTGCAGCTGAGACGGCCGATGTTGACCATCTGAGCAATACCGAAGAACAAACCTGCAAGAGCGAAGATGGCGATGCGCATCTTCGCAACAGACACACCGGAGAGGGCCACCGCCTCGGGATTGGAGCCCAGCGCGTAGACATTACGGCCGAAGTGGGTCTTGTTGAGGATGAAGGAGCCGATAATGACCATGATGATCATCACGATAACGCCGGACTTCAGGTTACCACCCAGGAAGGGGATATTGAAGCCGCCCAGCACCTTAAAGCCCTTGGACAGACCCATGTAGGTCTTGGTCTGACCGCCGGAGAGAAGATATGTAGCGCCGTTGAGCATATACTGGGTGCCCAGCGTAATAATGAAGGGGAACACCTTCAGCCACGAGTACATAACACCATTGAACGTGGAAAGCAGCACTGCAGCAGCCAGACCCACAATCAGTGCCAGCGCAAAGTTGCTGGACAAGTCGACCAGTGCCACAATCACACCCACTGTGGAGATCAGGAAACCGGTGGACAGGTCCATGGCGCCGCCCAGCATAATGAAAGTAATACCGATACCCAAAATGATGAGGTAGGCGTTCTGGCTGAGGATGTTCAGCAGGTTCTGGATGGCCAGGAAGTTACGGTTTGCCACCACGGGGCCCAGGATCGCAAACACGGCGATCACGGCGAAGAGCACAATCAACATGATCAGGTCACGCAGGTATGCGCTGAAACTCTTTTTCTTCATTTCTCTATGCCTCCTGAAATTAGGATTCGTGATTTGAGGTGGCTGCCATATCGAGGATGCGTTCCTGAGAGAACTCCTCCTTCGTCAGCTCGCCCACCATACACCGCTCGCCAAAGACGACGATTCGGTCGGACATACCCAGCAGTTCCTCCATGTCGGAGGTGACCATGATGACACATTTGCCCTCTTCGCACATTTGGTTGATGAGCTCGTAGATCTCGTACTTGGCACCCACATCGATGCCGCGTGTAGGCTCATCGAAGATAACGATGTCGGACTGGGTAGCCAGCGCCTTGCCGACAACTGCTTTCTGCTGGTTGCCACCGGAGAGCGTCACTACCTTGGTTTTGTCCAAATTGGGCGCCTTGATGCGCATACTCTTGCCGTAATAATCAGCAATCTCTTTTTCCTTCTTCTTGTCCACCACACCCGCACGGGAGATCTTGCCCAGTACGTTGTAGACAATATTCCAGGAGATAGCCTCCTGCAGGAAGCAGCCCTCACGCTTGCGATCCTCAGGAATGAGGCAGATACCGTACTTATACATAGCGTCGTGGGGGGAGCGGATATCGGCCAACTCGCCGTTGACATAGATCTCACCAAACTGGCGCTTCTCTGCACCGAAGACCACCTTCATGATCTCGGTACGGCCGGCACCCACCAGACCGGCGACACCCAACACTTCACCCTTGTGGGCCTTGAAGGAGATGTCGCGGACACCATTGCCGGAGAGATGACGCAGTTCCAGCGCCACATCACCGATGACGGCGTTACGGGGTGGGAAGGTGGCGGTCATCTCGCGGCCCACCATGAACTTGATGAGTTCGGCACGGTTGGTCTCCTTGGTATTTACGGTGGTGATGTACTCGCCATCACGGAGGATAGAAATACGGTCGGTAAGCGCGAATACCTCATCGAGACGGTGGGAGATGAAGATGATGGCCACTCCGTCGTCACGGAGTTTACGGACGATGCGGAACAGGATCTCCACCTCGGCCATGGACAGAGGCGCCGTGGGCTCATCGAGAATGAGGATACGGGCTTTTTTGGACACAGCCTTGGCGATCTCCACGATCTGCATATGACCGGGAGTAAGATCGCGCACCAGCGTGTCGGGATTGATATCGACACCAAAGTCATCGAAGAGTTCCTGCGCGATCTGGCGCATTTTCTTCTGATTGACCAACTTACCGTAGCGCTCGCCGTAGCAGATATTCTCCGCTGCGCTCAGCACATCGATCAGGTTAAACTCCTGATAGATGCACTCCACGCCATACTGACGGGCCAGCGCGGGCGTCATCGCCCCGTAGGTCTCACCGTCAACAGTAATAGTGCCGCCATCAGGCGCATGGGCGCCTGTAATCGTCTTGATAAAAGTAGATTTTCCTGCGCCGTTCTCGCCGATGATGGCGTGAACCTCGCCGGGATAGAAATCGATAGAAACTTTATTCAGAGCAACAACGCCCGGATAGATTTTCGTAATGTCTTTCAAAGACAGGATAGGCTTTTTCTCTTCCACAGTGGATGCCCTCCAAACTATTTGCTGAAAAATCAAACGAAGGGGCGGCGCGAGGCTCTCACGCCGCCCTGTTCGTTACATAATGCTTATGCAGGGGTTTGCGGGGGAAATTTTAACCGATGTAGTTGGGAACCTTGTAGTTGATGGCGGGGTTGACATCGCCATTGGACCAAGTCTTGGAGAAGCCATAGACATTGACAGCGCTGATGGTGTCATAGTAGGTCTCGCCGTAGGTCCAGCTGTAACCCTCGATACCGCAGGTGCCCAGCAGGATCTCAGCCAGGTGCCAGCCGGTGAAGAAGGGAGGCAGCATAACGGGCATCTCGCCCACGGGAGTGGTCTTGGCATAAGCCTCAACAGCAGCGTAGGAAACCTCGCCGATCACTGCCTTGGCAGGATCGCCATAGGGCAGAGGAGCATCACCGTAGGTGGCATAACCCTTGATAGCGGAGGAAGCGGGATCAACCTGGGCACCTTCCCAAACGGGGGTGAAAGCAGTGTCCTCAGCATAGCAGGGGATGACGCAGTAGTCAGCCAGATTCAGACCGTACTGCTCACAGTGAGCCTTGATAGCAACATCAAAGCCAATAGCCAGCTGGGGCTCATAAGCGATGAAGATGTGGCAATCGGGATGTGCGCTCAGCAGGTCCTGAGCATTGGCGGTAGCGGTAGCCAGACCACCCTCATAGGAAGTGTTCTCAGCAACGCGAACCAGAGTCTTGGAAGCATCAACGGTACCAACGATGGCGTTGGAACGATACACGCCGTCAACGATGTTGGTGTAGATATCGCAGAAGACCTCGTACTTGCCATCGGCATTGGTAGGAACATTGCCGCCCTCAGCAACGCGCTTGGCAACCCAGTCCTCAGCGGCCTCAACGGCGTACATACCGGTGATCTCGTAGGCAGTGTAGACGCAGCCGGCGATTTCATAACCGGTGGGCTCAGCACCCAGCATGGCAACGGCGATACCGGCATCGATAGCCTGCTCAACCACATCCTGGAGCATCTCAACGCTCATGGCAGCGATCATCAGAGCACCGACATTGCCGGCAGCAATGGCGTCCTCAACGAAGGTGACCTGGTTGGCAGGGTTGCCCTCGGCGTCCTTCTTCACATAAGTGAAGCCCTGTGCCTCCATGACGGAACCCATGGTGTCGTTGATCCAAATCAGACCTTCTGCAGCGGTGGTGGGCAAAATGGACCAGACTTCCTTCTGGCCGTTCCAAACGAATTCATCGGAATCGTCGCCGCCACCGGCAGGCTTCTGGCCGCAGGCAACCAGGCTGCAAGCCATAGCCAGCGCAAGAATCAGAGCAAGAAACTTTTTCATATTCATTTTCTCCTTTTCAGTATTGTTTCACAGCATATGCTGATAAAACCTTGAGTTGTGGGATTCAGCAGACGGGGGGCTGGATCAGCTCCACCAACACGCCGTCGGGGTCACGAATGAACATGACAGACTCGCCGTACATGGTGACCTCGTGGGCGATATCCACGCCGTAAGCCACGGCCTTGGCCTTAAAGCCGGCCATATCGGACACCTGGAAAGCGACATGCTTCGTACCAATGGTCTGCAGATCGGAGTTGGGCTTCAGGCGCTCCTCGGGGATAGCCTTGGGGGCATCGTACTGGAACAGCTCGATCTCATGGCCGCCCACGCCGCGGATAAAGCAGATACGGGCACCCAGAGGGGGTACATAGTCGTCCTTATAGCACTCCTCAAAGCCCAGCACATCCTTGTACCACTTCAAAGAACGCTCCATGTCGGAGACGCTGATGCCGGTGTGCAGCACTTTCACAAAATGGTTCTTCATAGCACTTTCTCCTTATTGTATAGTTGGTTTCTCAGTCGTTCCACTCAATGAGGCCGGCGGTGAGGCTGCGATCGCCCTTCCACACCATCTCGTATGCCTCGGTCATCTGCTTATAGTTGAAGCGGTGGGAGATCAGGGGGGTGATATCGAGACGGCCATAGGCCAGCATATTCAGGAACACGCGGATATCTTCGTCCACAGTATTGCCCATGAGGCTGTTGAAGCGGCGCAGCTTGGTGTTCAGCACGGGAGGCCACACACCGGTGATCTCCAGATCGGCGCGGCGCAGAGCGAAGGGACGGGAATTGACATAGGTACCGATGAGGGAAGCGCCCTTCATCATCAGGGGTTCGTCCAGAGGAGGCATATCCTGGCCGTGGCACTGGGAGATCATGATCACACGGCCACGCTCGCCCACTAGATTGGCAGCCTGCATCAATGCGCTGCGCTGACCGGTAGCCTCGAAGAACACGGGCACCTCCAGCTGCAGCTCGGCCAGCAGCTTTTCCAGACCCTCAGGATCGGTTTTGGTGTTGATGGCGTAATCGATGCCGCCCACAGCCTTGCTGGCCTCCAGCTTGTTGTCGTGGTGGCAGGTGATGATCACGGGGCAGGCACCGGCCAAACGGGCCATCTGAGCGGTCATAGCGCCCACGAAGCCCTGGCCCTGCACCACGCAGGCCTCACCCATCTTGATATCTGCCTGACGCACGGCGTACAGGCCGGTGTGTCCCAGATTCCAGAAAGCAGCCTGTGCCTTATCCACGTTCTTGGGGGCGGGCGTGCAGTTCAGGGCATCCATGATGAGATACTGCGCGTGCTCGCCGGTGGTGACCACCACATCGCCGATTTCAAAGCCCTCCACACCCTCGCCGATCTCCTCGACGGTGGCGCACATGCTGTAACCCACACTGGTGGGCAGAGGAACGATATGCTCACCCATCAAAGCCTGCTCGGTGCCGGGGCTCATGGTGCTGTAGTGTGCCTTCAGCAGCAGCTGACCGGGACCGGGGGCGGGCAGTTCTTTCTCCTGCAGGGTGACCTTGCCCAGTTCCACCTGAGCGTACAAAGTTTTCATGAAAAAATGCCTCCTTGAACATTGCTTTTCGCGGTCAAACCTAAAATTGGGGCAACCGCATCCTTTCTCGCCCTATTATTTCATTTAGAAAGTCAAATGACAACGCGCCCAAAAGCATTTCGAAAAAAACGACACATTTTTCAAAAGAAATGACATTGAGAGATCAAGGGTCGCTGTGAAACAATTAGTCTGGTATTTAATGCAGAAAATCCGCAGCCACAATTGATAAAGGAACGATACAACCATGATGGAAAACAAAAAGTTTACACGGTACGCCGTTGCTTTCTGCGTCCTGGGCACTCTCTTTATGTTCATGTACTCCGGCTTGCAGAACGACCAGATCAACATTATTCAGTCCTTCTCTGCCTGGAGCAAAACCAGCACCCAGCAGCCGCTGGCTGTGGGCAATTTGTTGTGCATTGCCCTGACCTTCGTCTTTGGCACCTGTTTTATCAAGTTCGGCGTCCGCAAAACCCTGATTCCCTGTATTGTCATCGCCGCACTGGGGTGTGTCGGTCTAGCGGCCGCCAATGGCTTGGCTTGTTCCAGCGAAACCCTGACCGTGGCCGCTCATGCCGCCAACGATCCACTGGTGAAGGGAACCTACTGGTTGTTCTGGGTTTCGTTGTTTGCGATTCGATGCTGCTGCATGTGCCTGCAAATGGCAGGCTTCCAGCTGGCATCCAGCTGGTTTGTCCGCTATCGCGGCCGTGTTCTGGGCATTATCTCTCTGGGCTCTCCGCTGTTTTCCGTGCTGTGCACCTCGGTTATGACTTCGTTTATCTCCAGACGTCTGGGCGGAGACTATCGTCCGTTCTACATCGGCGTCGCCACGGTGCTGGCAGTGATGGCGGTGCTGACCGGGCTACTGCTGCGTGACAAGCCGGAAGACGTAGGTCTGTTTCCCGACGGAGCCGACCTTCCTCCCGTATCGGAGCGTACGGAAGAAGAACCGCTGACCGTCAGACAGGTTCTGCGCATGAAAAAATCCTGGCTGCTGATCTGCAATTACGGCGCCTATCAGTTTATTGTCATCACCTGTATGGCCTCTCTGGCTGCCTGGTTCACCTACCTTTGTGTCACAAATGCGGAAGTTGTGTCTGCAGGCGCATTGGGACAATTGTTTTCGGAGCTGGGTGGTCTCAAAGGCACCGGCGCTTCAACCCTGTTCATTGGTCAGGCCACCAAATGGCTGTCCGTGGGTGCCATCCTGGGCATACCCATGTCCTTTATCTTTGGACTCATCAATGACAAGCTGGGCACTCCGATAGCCTCTCTGATTCTGGGTATCACCGAGCTGTGCACCGTTATCGGTCTGATGACCCAGCATGGCGCTGTTGCTGCCACCGGCTCCTGCAGTGTTCCTATGCTGATTCTGTGGGGGTTTGGTGTCGGTTGTATGACCGGTGGCACGCCGGCCCTGCATCCGGCCTCCGTCTCCTTTGCCTTCGGCCGCCGCTCCTATCAATCAGCCAACCGTGTGATCATGGCCATTCAGCTGATCCCCTCCGCCGTAGGTGCCTTCATTATGATCGCCCTCATTGACGCCGGTAAAGGTATGCTGGGCTACTGGATCCTGCTGGCCATCGTTCTCTTTGGCATTGCCACCACCATCCCCATGTTCATGATGAAGGATGCCAACGCTGCCGACCACGGCTGATCGGCCTGCTCATTCACCCCCCGGAAGCATATGCAAACCCTAATCCTGACGGTGCTCTGCTCCGGCAGGATTAGGGTTTTCTTTGACGAAAACATTTCCATGTGGTAAAATGGAAAAAATCGTGGATACGGAGGGAGAGTCCGTGAAAAAAGAATTAAAGTCCGTGATTACGGCGACACTTCTGTGTGCTGCGCTGATCCTTCTGCTGATGCTGCTGTTCCCCTCCCCTCCATCTGCCGATGAGGAAGTGAAACAGGAGCAGACGGTGATCAATCTGGTCTACGCCTATCAGAACAATCAGTGGAGTGCCTGTATTGAAGAGGTTATCCGCCGCTTCGAGAATGCCAACCCCCACATTGACGTACAGTATAAGATCCACTATGAGGATCGTGTATACGAGGACATGCTCTACAAACTGGCTGCCCGTGGCGAGAAGGTAGATGTCATGCAAATCAAGGAGCCCTATGCGTGGGCGGAAAGCGGTCTGATCGCAGAATTGCCCGATACTTTATCCAGACAGGTGAGCACCACCTGTACCGTAGGCGACAAGACCTACGGCGTCTGTGCTCTGGGTACCACCACCGGTGTGGTGTACAACAAGGCCGTGTTCGCACAGCTGGGCCTGTCCGTCCCCGAAACCTACGAGGAATTTTTGGACATCTGCCAGACCCTGAAGCAGAACGGAGTTATCCCTCTGGGCGTGGGCGGCAAGGATCTGTGGCACTTTGAATACTGGCTCAACCATTTCCTCCGGGCGGATATCCTCAGCAAAGAGCCAGACTTTCTTGCCCAGTGTTCTGCCGGCGAACGGGACTGGAACGATCCGCTCATTACCGATCTGCTCACCTGTCTCAACGACCTGTTCCGTCTGGGCTATACGGACGAAAGCTGGCCCTCCACCCCTGACGGCGCGCTGGCCTTCCATATGGCAGAGGGTCAGGTGGCCATGGTCTTTTCCGGCCCCTGGCTGGCCTCCGAGGCGCTGAACATTGACCCCACTTTGGAGCTGGGCTGGTTTTATGTGCCCAACACCGCCGGCCAGATTGTGGCAGGAGACAGTCTGGACGTATTCTGGACGATATCCAAGGACTGTGCGCAGGACGAAGCCCGTTATGAAGCTGCCGTGGCTCTCCTGGAATTTTTCTACTCCGAGGGTGTCTACGAGGATGTCTACACTGCCATGGCCGGGTTTTCCACTCTTACAGACACCAGCCGTGACCAGTCTTCCGCGGACGGCGTTCTGGCAGAAATCGGTCTGGCTCACGAAACGGCGGATCAGCGGATTCGCGGCTATGTGGGCGACGAGAACACCCCACCCGGCTTTGAAAAGAAACTGCTTATCCTCTTGTCCCGCATGTGCGCCGGGGAACTGACCGTGACTGAAACCCAGGTTTTGGCCAGTCGGTACTGGGACGAGTGTCTCCGTCAGGAGGTGTCCTATGAGAATTAAGTGGAAGCCCCAATCCACCTTCCAGAAGTTGGGCCTGGCCTTCCTGCTGATCGGCGTGCTTCCCATGATCATGGTGTGCACCATCTTCATGCGCAGCTACGAGAGTACCTCCCAGCGCACTATGGACAGCAACATGCAAGAGGCGAACTACTTCGCCCAGAGCAAGGGTGCCCAACTGATCGAGAGTATTGACAATGCCATGGGGGTCATGTACGATTTTACCGGCGGACCGTACAGCACCCTGTGGGAGATTCTGGAGAGCAGCGAGCTGAACGGGAACGAGAAGCAGATGTATGTAGGTCTCATGCTGGATGAGTTGCTGCAGGCTGATCTCGCAGTATCCGCCGCACACTTTGTCACGCCGGACGGTACCACATACAGCCGCTTTTACAGCCAGCAAAAATCCTTACGCAGTACCCCTACCATCCGACACCGGCTTCCCGATGAAGTACAGGCGGATCCCCGGCCGCTGTACATTCTGGCTGCTGCCAATGAGGGAGACTGGTGCAATGGCTCCAATGATCAGGTGCTGACGCTGGCTCGCAACTATATGGATACCCGCTCCCTCCATGCGGTGACCACAGTCTCTCTGGGAACCCTGTATGTAGACCTCCGCACAGAGGAACTGGACGCCCTGTTGTCCTCCCTGCAGTTGGGCGAACGGGGCAATATCGCCATTGTGGAGGGTCACACCGCCAAAGTGGTATATCGGCTCCACCCGGAAAAGGAAGAACCTTTGCTTCAGACTCTGGATCCCAGAGGCGGCAGCTTCAGTGATTCCGACTACACCGTCTACTACCAGCCCATTGGGGACTCGCCCTATCAGTTGGTGGTATCCTTTGACCGGCAGGAGCTTTACAGTATCAGCACCGCAAACCGCACCTATCTGGTGTTCATACTTGCCATTGTGGTCGTTATCATTCTGATCCTGAGCCTGCTGTTCAGCGGACGGATCAGCACCCCTGCCCGCAAATTGAAGCGGGCCATGGAGGAAGTGCGCAGCGGCGATCTGACTGCGCATGTGGATATCCGCAGCGGCGATGAAATGGAGTATCTGGGTGATGGCTTCAACCAGATGGTGGATACCCTCAGAGGAACCATTGAGGAAGTCTATGTGGCCCAGATCTGTCAGCGGGATGCAGAGCTCAACGCTTTGAAAATGCAAATTCAGCCCCATTACCTCTACAACACGCTGGATATGATCCGCATGAGCGCATTGGATCAGGGAGATGCCAAGACAGCTCGTCTGATCGAAAGCCTGTCCCACCAGCTGCGTTATGTTATGGGAACCCATCAGGATCGAGTTACCCTGCGGCAGGAGCTGGACAGTCTGCAGGAGTACGGCGTGCTGATGGCCACCCGTTCCGAAGGGCGCATCCAGATCCGCATGGAAGTGGCGGACAGTGAACTTGGACTGTATGTGCCCAAGCTTCTTCTTCAGCCCTTTGTGGAAAACGCCGTGAAACACGGCTTAAAAGAGAAACCCGGAGGCGGCACCATCCTCATCGAGGCCGTCCGCCTGCCCAACACGCTGCAGATCATGATCTTTAATGACGGCATCCCCATTGATGCCCAGCGGCTGGCCCATATCCGACGATTCCTTGAGACATCAGCAGTAGGTCAGCAGGACGAGGCCGGCATTGTCAGCGTGGGAATGAAAAACACCTATGACCGCATCAAGATCAACTGTGGCCGCGAATACGGCTTTACACTGGACAGTGATGAACATGTAGGCGCCGTGGTCACCATCCGGTTGCCTGTCTGGAAGGAGGAGCGCGACCATGTGGAAGGTACTTCTGGCCGATGACGAAAACCTTATTGTCAAGGGATTGCACAAGCTCATTGATTGGGCTGCGCTGGAAATTGAAATCGTCGGTGAAGCCACCGACGGCCTGACTGCTGAGCAGATGATTCTGGATTTGCATCCGGATCTGGTGATCTCGGACATCCGCATGCCCGGCCTTACCGGCTTGGAACTGATGGAGCGTCATAAGGGCGGCGCCGGGGCCCCAAAGTTTATTTTCATCAGTGGCTACGAGGAATTCGAGTATGTACGGCAAGCCCTGTCCGGTGGCGCGGTGGATTATCTGCTCAAGCCGGTTTCCTCCTCGGAGCTGGAGAAGGCTGTGCGAAAGTCTCTGGGCCTGATGGCAGCCAGCAGCGCCGCCGCCCTGTTCCGACAATCCTCCGTCCCCCTGCAGGACTTCTTCAGTCAGCTCACCGCCAACCGGGAATTCACCGGCACCGACCTGTACCAGAACTTCGCTTCTCTGCTGGGCGGTAAGGATTCCCCCGTATTCATAGGACTGTGCTTTGGTCTTACGCAGGAATCCTCCCGTCAGCTAGATCAGCTTCCCTATGAACGCCAGCTTCTCCAAAGCTTTGTGGCATTCAATACCGTCCGCGACGATCTGGAGCGCAGCGGCTACGGATGCTTTCTGCGCAAGGATGAACGCTGCTGCTGCATGATGGGTATTTTTTCCCCCGGAGAGGATCCGGACATGGTTTTGCGCGAGGTAATGGAACGCACCGCCGCCAAGACCGGTTATCGCCTGCGGGTAGGTGTGGGACGGCTTTGCCAAAGTGCGGAAGAACTGATGGCCACCTATGAAGATTCTGTGCGAGCCTTTGATCTATACTATTTTGAGCAGAAAGACCTGCTCAGTTGGGATGGCTCGCTCCGCAAGCCCACTGCCACCAACGAAGATTTTGACGATGCGGTAAAGCAGGTGTTCCACAGTATCGTAACCAGATCGACCAGCGTGAAGGCTGACGTGGATCGAGTGCTGGATATCATCGCGGATCTGCACTACAACAACCGTCTTGCCGCTTACAGCCGGGCGATGCTCTTTACCGGAGACCTGTGTCAGCAGCTGTACGCCAGCCATCTGCTGACCGGAAGTTTTGGTGAGAGGCAGGACGCTCTCCAACATGTACTGGAGCATTGCGATACCTACAGTATGCTGCGTCAGCAATTGCAAGACTATTATCGCGACCTGCTCCCCGATGTATACCATATGGCCAGCCGGAAAAACACTGCGGAGATTTATCGGGTTCAGGAGTATATCCAAGCTCATTATGACGAGGAAATTTCTCTGAAAGCGTTAGCAGAGATGGCCTGTGTCAGTCCTCACTATTTCAGTGCTTATTTCAAATCAGAAACAGGCCAGAACTATAAAGCGTATCTTACCCAGGTGCGTATGGAGAAAGCACTGAAGCTGGTGTTGGATACTGATCTGAAGACTTATGAAATTGCTGAGAAAGTAGGATATAATAATGTGCGCCGTTTTGTGGATGCGTTCCGTGGGGTATACCAAATAAGTCCTATGGACTATCGAAAACTACACAAAAAATAGATAGCGTATATGTTCAGCATATAAAAACCGACCGCTCAAAAATTACCACTCCCTCCTTCGGCATATTTGTTTTCTCCTCGCACATGCTATGTCTGCGATACCCAACAAGGCGCAACAAACGTGCGCCCACAGAATTCGAAAGGAGTAAACAACTATGTCTAGCAAGAACAATAACAAGCTGAACATCCCCGAGGCTCGTGCCGCTATGGATAAGTTCAAGATGGAGGCCGCTTCTGAGGTTGGCGTCAACCTGAAGGAAGGCTACAACGGCCACCTGACCTCTCGCGAAGCCGGCTCCGTCGGCGGCCAGATGGTCAAGAAGATGATCGAGTCCTACGAGAAGAACCTGTAACTTCCCGTATGCTCCGGACCCCGCGCAAGCGGGGTCTTTTCTTTTTCTCTCCGCCGTGTTATAATGATATATTATGCGGCAAAGGAGGGGCGGCCATGCACTTTTTCGATCATCTGCGCACCGTGAATCGCCACCGGCGTCTGGTGCGGAAATACTGCTTCCGTTTGGGTCTTTACCGGCAGGGTCTGACCCACGATCTGAGCAAGTATTCCCCCACGGAGTTTTTCCGCAGTGTGAAATATTATCAGGGCTATCGCAGTCCCAACGATCAGGAGCGCATGGTCAACGGCGTGAGCCTGTCGTGGCTGCACCACAAGGGCCGCAACCGCCACCACTTTGAGTATTGGATCGACTACTGCCTCAAGCCGGAGGGCGGCGTCTATATGGGCGGCTGCAAAATGCCGAAAAAGTACGTGGCCGAGATGTTCTGCGACCGGGTGGCCGCCTGCCGCATCTATCAGGGCCAGCGCTACACCGACGCCTCGGCCTACGACTATTACCAGCACTCCATTGGACATATCATCATCAACGCCGACACCCACGCTCTGCTCAACCGCTGGCTTTTGCTTCTCAAGCAAGAGGGCGAAGAAGAGGCTCTGCGCTGCATCCGCCGCGAATTGGAAAGCGCAGAATATTGATTTTTCCTCATTCGGCAACTTCCTGACCGGGAAATAAAAACTCGTTAATCATATAACAACCTTTTTTCTTACATTTTCCTTGCTTTTTCTATCCACTCGGTATACAATATTGGGTGGACAACTTTTCAGGAGGTTGGAAACTGAACCATGAGCCACCCTTATAAGACCCGCGAAGGCGGCGCAACCGTCACCGTATTCGTTCCCTACGACTGCGGCAACAATTGCCCCTTCTGTATCAATAAAAAAGAATACGCCGATTGCAGCAGCTTCTCTCTGGATAAAATCATCGAGAGCATCCGCGTGATGGACGCCATCACCCCTTACTGCGACTTCGTGTTCACCGGCGGTGAGCCTCTGGCCGATCTGGATTCTCTGCAGAAGATGCTGGATGTGATCCCCTCTACCCATAAGATCTATATCAACACTACCTTCCCCGTGCAGAAGCGCCACAGCGCCGAGGAGATGCTGGCCTTTACCCAGCGCAACAAGGATAAGATCACCTGCATGAACATCTCCCGTCATCTGCAAAAGTATGTGGAGGAGTCCCCCGATGAGATCGTGGGCCGCATCGCCTGCCGCACGCGCATCAACTGCGTGCTGTATAAGAAGTACCCTGCCCACAAGCTGCCTGAGTATGTGGAGCGGTTCCTGCCCTACAACATCCCCATCCAGTTCCGCTACGACTACACCGAGACTACGCCGGAGAACCTGTACGAGGAGGAAAGCGATCCTATTCTGCAGGATCTCAAGCGCCTGTTCACCTACCGCGGTCTGGACGGCTGCCGTATGCGCAACGGCTTCCACTTTGAGTATAAGGGCCTGCACATGACCTATCACAAGACACTGCCCTATTCCACCATCGTGGAGACGGACGAAAACGGTGTCACCTACGATATTCTCTACGATATCCTCATCAAGCAGAACGGCGATATCCACAGCGATTGGACCGGTGTGATGATGGACGTGGAGAAATACCGCAACGTCACCTTTGAGCCCTATGATCTGCGCCTCATCAACGGCGAAATCGACTATTAAGCCAAAAACCGACTGTCGCCATGACAGTCGGTTTTCCATTTGGCAAAACCTTGCATCTTTCCCCCGTCGGGTCTATAATAGTAAAAAATGTTCTTTTGGGAGGCGTGTTGCATGCATTCGCTCCTTTATCTCGGCATTGCCGTTACACTCATCGCCATTGTGTCTCTTTCTATCTGGTCCGGCACACAAGTGAAAAAAGGCCGGCAGCAAAGTGGTATGGGCGTGGTGGCCGGCGTCATTATGGGCACACTGGTAGGCGGCGCGTCCAGTATCGGCACGGCACAGCTGGCCTATTCGTTCGGTATGTCTGCCTGGTGGTTCACCTTAGGTGGCGGTATCGCCTGCCTGATCCTCGCCTTTGTGTATGTCAAGCCTCTGCGCCGCTCCGGCTGTGCCACACTGGTGGGCATCATCCGCAAGGAGTACGGCGACAGCGCCGGCATGACCGTCTCCGTTCTGTCGGCTACCGGCACGTTTATCAGCATCATCTCCCAGCTGGTCTCCGCCACCGCCGTCATCGCCGTGGTGTTCCCCACCATGGGTCTGGCCCCCGCCGTGGCCATCACCGTGGTGTTCATGGTGCTCTACGTCATCTTCGGCGGCACCAAGGGTACCGGTATGGTGGGCATCGTGAAAATGATCCTGCTGTACGTGGCCATTATCGCCTGCGGCATTCTGGTTCTGCGTCTGGTGGGCGGCGTCAGCGCCTTTGTGGCCATGGTCAACGGCATCGAAAATCCCGACGGTGTGCGGTTCTTCTCCCTCTTTGCCCGTGGTATCAGTACCGACGGCGGCGCTTGCCTGTCCCTCATTCTGGGCGTTGTGACCACCCAGACATACGCTCAGGGCGTTCTCTCCGGCCGCACCGACCGCGACGGCATGGGCGGCGCGCTGATCTCCGCCTTCCTCATTCCGCCCATCGGCATCGGCGGCATTTTAGTGGGCCTTTATATGCGCGCCAACGCTGCCCTCTACCCCGGCCTGACTGCCAAGACCGCTCTCACCACCTTTGTCACCACCCAAATGCCCCCACTTCTGGCAGGTTTGATCCTCGGCGCGCTGTTCATCACCGTGGTGGGCGGCGGCGCGGGTCTGGCGCTGGGTATCTCCACTATGGTCAATAACGACATCGTCAAGCGTCTGACCCATCGGTTTGACAGCGAAAAGCAGCAGAATATTCTCAGCAGGGTCTGGATTATTGTGGTGCTGGCAGCTGCCGGCTGCCTGTCCTGCGGCGCACTGGGCGACACCATTTTGCAGTTCTCCTTCATGTCCATGGGTCTGCGCGGTGCTGCGGTCTTCACGCCGCTTCTGTGCGCCTTGTGGCTGCCCGGACGCATCCAACGCCGCTGGTGCATCGCCTCGCCCATCGTCGGCTCCGTCATCGTGCTGGTCTTCGGTGTGTGGAAAATTTTCCCCATCGACTCGCTCTTCCTCGGCATCGCCGCCTGCTTGCTGATCATGGGCACGGGACTGGTGATAGGGAGAAAGGAGAAACGCATATGAAACAAGAACAGAAAAGAACTGCTACTGACATAGGAAAATGGCTTTTTTTCATAATGGGAAGTATCTTCCTATTGGCTTATGCTATTTTCTTGGACAACGGGAAAAGTGGGGAGGTCCCAATCGATCTTCAGTTTATATGTTGTTTCCTTCCACCTGTTATTTGCATATCGGCATATCACTTACTCTTTCCGATTATTTTGACTGAGCGCGGCGTTATACAGTATCGTTTCCGCAAAGTTCGTAAACAAATATTTTGGGAGGAAATTGCACAAATTGCTATCATTGATCCACATTTGATCCCAACAAACACAGATTTTCGCAGCAAAATTGTTGTTGTTCCAAAAGGTTGCCCTCTATATACAAAAGACGTAAAGGGTAGTAAGTATATCTCCACTTATTGGCGCCAGATAATAGTGATGGATTATTTAGATGCCAACATAGACTTTATACGGCCATATTATAATAATATCGAACCCCTTGCGATTTACAAACTGACATTCAAAAGACACAAGTAATCATGTTGCCCCGGGAGAGGTAATCCCTCTCCCGGGCTGGCAAAACGAGCCGCTTAGACCCAGTTATTTCCAATTCCTTTCCGCCCGATTTTCCCCTCGCAGCTAAGTATGCTCCATAGAGACGGGGCTGTATTACCTCTGCGATTAAGAACACATAAGTTAAGACCACACAAAAAGAGCTGACCTTACGGTCAGCTCTTTTTATAATAAGTAACTTACTTATTGCTCAGATACTCGTCGATGGACTTGGCGCCCAGCTTACCGGCACCCATAGCCAGAATGACGGTGGCAGCGCCGGTGACGGCGTCGCCGCCCGCGTACACAGCAGTGCGGCTGGTGAGGCCATCCTCGTTGACCACGATACCGCCCTTGCGGTTGACTTCCAGACCCTCGGTGGTGGACTTAATCAGGGGGTTGGGGCTGGTGCCCAGAGACATGATCACGCAGTCCACAGCCAGATCGAACTCGCTGCCGGCCTTCTCCACAGGACGACGGCGGCCGGAAGCATCGGGCTCACCCAGCTCCATCTCGATGCAGGTCATGCTGGCAACGCAGCCGTCGTCAGTGCCGTTGATCTTGATGGGGTTATTCAGCGTCTTGAAGATGATGCCTTCTTCGATGGCGTGCTCCACTTCCTCGTGACGGGCAGGCAGCTCTTCCATGCCGCGGCGATACACCACGTACACGTCAGCGCCCAGACGCTTGGAGCAGCGGGCGGCGTCCATAGCCACGTTACCGCCGCCAACAACGGCAACCTTCTTGCCCTTCAGGTCCATGATGGGGGTATCGCTGTCTTCGCGATAGGCCTTCATCAGGTTGATACGGGTCAGGAACTCGTTGGCGGAATAAACACCCTTCAGGTTCTCACCGGGGATGTTCATGAACATGGGCAGGCCTGCGCCGGAACCGATGAACACAGCCTCAAAGCCATACTCTTCCATCAGCTCGTCGATGGAGCAGACGCGGCCGATGACCATATTGGTCTCCACCTTCACGCCCATAGCCTTCAGGCCGTCCACTTCCTTCTGAACGATGGCCTTGGGCAGACGGAACTCGGGAATACCGTAAACCAGCACGCCGCCGGCCAGGTGCAGAGCCTCAAACACGGTGACCTCATAGCCCTTCTTGGCAAGGTCGCCTGCGCAGGTCAGACCGGCAGGACCGGAACCGACCACGGCCACCTTCTTGCCGTTGGACTCGGGCTTAGCGGGAGCCTCGGTGCAGTGAGCGTTGTGCCAGTCAGCCACAAAGCGCTCCAGACGGCCGATACCCACGGGATCACCCTTCTTGCCACGGACGCAGTGCATCTCGCACTGGCTCTCCTGAGGGCAGACGCGGCCACAGACAGCAGGCAGGGAGCTGGTCTGGTGGATCACCTGATAGGCGCCCTCGTAGTCCTTCTCGCAGATCTTGGCGATGAACTCGGGGATCTTAACATTGACGGGGCAGCCGTTGACGCAGGGCTTGAGCTTGCAGTTGAGGCAACGGGCAGCCTCATCCAGAGCCTGCTCCTCAGTGTAGCCCAGAGCAACCTCCAGGAAGTTCTGATTACGGATATCGGGCTCCTGAGAGGGCATGGGGTTCTTATCCAAACGCATATTCACAGCCATCTTACTTAACCTCCTGCTTGTAGAGATTGCAAGTCTCTTCGTGCTTGTGCATTTCAAACTCACGGTACATCTGGTTGCGCTTGACAGCCAGATCCCAGTCCACCAGATGGCCGTCGAAGTCGGGGCCATCCACGCAGGCGAACTTGGTCTCGCCGCCAACGGTCAGGCGGCAGCCGCCGCACATGCCGGTACCGTCGATCATGATGGGGCTCATAGAAACGGTGGTGGGGATGCCGTAGGGCTTGGTGGTCAGGGAGACAAACTTCATCATGACCATGGGGCCGATGGCGAAGATCTCGTCATACTGGTTGCCTTCCTCGATCAGCTCCTTCAGAGCGTCGGTGACCAGGCCCTTCTGACCGTAGGAACCGTCGTCGGTGCAAATCTTCATCACGCTGGAGACAGCCTTGAACTTGTCCTCCAGAATGACAACGTCCTTGCTCTTGAAACCGACAACAGCGTGCACTTCGGCGCCGCAGTCATGGAACTTCTTCAGCACAGGATAAGCGATGGCGCAGCCAACGCCGCCGCCAACGACACAGACCTTCTTCTTACCCTCGGTGTGGGTAGGCACGCCCAGAGGACCGACAAAGTCCTGCAGGTAGTCGCCGGCCTGCTTGTGGCTCAGCTTCTCGGTGGTAGCGCCGACGGTCTGCACGATGATGGTCACAGTACCCTTCTCGCGGTCATAGTCATGGATGGTGATGGGCACACGCTCGCCGTTCTCATCCACACGCAGGATGATGAACTGACCGGGCTGGGCCTTCTTGGCCACCATAGGGGCCTCGATCTCATACAGGATCACGGTGGGCTTCAGCGCTTCTTTGTTCACGATACGATACATAAGCAACTCCCTCTTTCTTCTGGCGTGCTTGTTTGCTGCAAACGCGCAAACTTTGCCGTATTACATTTATTTTATCACACGGGTTTTGCCCCGTCAATTGGTTTGTCACAGCTTCAGCATGTTGGACGGTGCAGGATCACCTTGCGCCCTTCCACCTCCACCATTCCTTCTTCTCTCATCTTTTTCAGTTCACGCATCATGGCGCTGCGGTCGGTGGAAATGTAGTCTGCCAGCGCACTGAGCGAAAACGGCAGCGTAAAGCGGTTGGTGTTCTTTTTCGCAGCCTGCATGCCAAAGTAGCACATCAGCTTGTCGCGAATGCTGCGGCGGCTGAGGATTTCTACCCGTTCGGAAAGCGTGGTGGCCTTTTCTGCCACCAGACGGAACATGTTTTCCACCATACGGCTGTGGTGATCGCAAGCCTTTTCGCAGCGCTTGGTCAGCTGGTCGCCACGCATAAACCAGACCTGACAAGGCTTTTCACACACCACGGCAATATGATCGCCGCTGATATTGTCAAACATCAGCATCTCACCAAAAACACTGCCGGTATCCAGATGCTCCAGAATCGAGCGGCTGCCGTTTTCGTCGATACGCTCCAACACGGCGCTGCCCTCCGTCAGGATGCCGATTGTGCCGCCTTCTTCGTCGAATTCATAGATCACATCTTCGGCCCGGAAATTCTTCTCACGCATACCGAAGCAGTCTCGCATACAGTGCCGCTCATTCCAGCTGATTCCTTCAAAAATGGGTGACTTGACCGATTCCATGATAGCTCTCCCTTCTATAACACCTACCCGGCAGGAAAAGGTGTCGTCGGTAAAAACTGTTACCATAACAGGTATATTTTAGCACACTTCCCGGCGGATTGGTAGCCCTTTCGTGTACAGTTACAATAATTTTACAAAACCGGCCTTTTCCGCAGCAGCTCCGTTGCGAAAAAGCGCAATTTGTAGTATACTGTATTTAATTCGTATATAAAGGAGATATACCATGACTGTCACTCACCGCGAGGATCTGGCCAACCGCCGTGTCAAATTAAGCATTGCCATCGATACCGAAACATGGCACAAGGCGCTGGCAGATGCCTATTTTGAAAATCACGCCTTCTTCCCTGTGGAAGGCTTTGCTCCCGGCACCGCCTCCCGTCAGGCGCTGGAAGAAGCTTACGCCCCCGACGTGCTGTATCAGGAGGCCGTTAATCTCACCTTCCCTGCCGCGCTGGTGGAAGCACTCAGCAGCCAGAACCTGCAGATCGCAGGTACCCCTTCCCTCTCCGTGGCCGAAATCGGCCCTGACGGCTATACCTTCGATGCCGTGGTGGATCTGTATCCCGAGGTGACGATGGGCCAGTATAAAGGTCTGAGCGCACCGTTCCAGCAGGCTGAGCTGAGCAACGATGATGTGGAGGATGCGCTGGCCGAGTACTGCCGCGCTCACGTGGTACAGACCGAAGTTGACTGCGCCGCTCTGGGCGACGAAGTCACGCTGGATTTTGAGGGCTTTGTAGACGGCGAAGCCTTTGAAGGCGGCAAGGGTGACGCCTTCCCTCTGGTGCTGGGCAGCGGTATGTTCATCCCCGGCTTTGAAAATCAGGTGGTCGGCATTCGCCCCGGCGAAGAGCGCGACGTGCACGTTATCTTCCCTCAGGCCTATACACCTCAGCTGGCCGGCAAGCAGGCGCTGTTCAAGGTCAAGGCCCACAAGATCCTCCGCCGCCAGATGCCGGAGCTGACGGAAGAATTTGCCGCCGCACAGGGCTTTGAGAGCCTCTCCGCCCTGCGCTGTCAAGTGATGGAAACCGCCCTGCAGGCCAAGCAGAATCAGGCGATGGATGCCTTTACGCAGAATCTTCTGGATCAGGTGCTGGCCTGCATGAGCGTCACCGTGCCCGAGTCCATGGTGGAAAGCCAGCTGCAGGGTCTGCTGGAAGAACTGGAGCGCGCCGTTATGAGTCAGGGCATGCAGCTCAAGGACTATCTGGAAGCCGCCCAGCTGACGCTGGAAGATCTGCGCGCCCACGCCCGTGCCAATGCCGAGAAGTCTGCCCGTTATGAATTGGCCATGATGGAGATCGCACGGCTGGAGAACATCACCGTTACGGAAGAGGAAGTGCAGGCCAAGTATGCCGAACTGAGCGACATGTACGGTATGAGCCAGCAGCAGATCCGCGCTCAGCTCCCCCCCTCCCGTCTGAGCCACGACATCAAGATTCTGCGCGCTCGCGCCGTGGTGGTGGATAACGCCAAGCGGCTGTAAGCTTCCCTCAACAAAAAAGACTCTGCCCGGTTGTCGGGGATTCATAAAACAGTTAAACCGACCTATGGTTACGATCATAGGTCGGTTTATTGTGTTGTATATCGGTTTTGGAAGGGTCCCTTGTGTAAAGGGAGGCGCAGGTAACGGCGCTTATCCGTTCGTCAAATAGGAATTTGGCGGCGAGTCGCCGCTGACAATTGTATTTAGAAAAGGCTTTCATGATTGTCAGTATTGTGGTACTTCTCAAAGCTATGTTCCTTGAATAGACCAAACAGCAAAGGCCTCGACAAAACCCAGCTAATCATAAATGATGGCAAATCAATACACAAAAAAATTGCCACACTAAGCCACGAAATGATAGTAGCTGGGAAGATACCAAAAACAAAAAGCAAACTTGCAAACAGATATACAGCTAAACAAAGCCAACCGATTTTTTGGTATATTATCATACCGTTGCAAAACTTGATTGCATGACGACAATTGCCTTTGAAATGCAGAAATCTAAGTCTTTGCAAAAAAGTATATTCTTTCTTTAACTTCTTAAGTGCTGATTTGCTTCTGTGCATTTTCAGCAAGGAATCCAGCAATAAATAATTCATAAGAGTAGCGAAGAAAAAGACAGCCAAAGAAATGATTACACATAATAAGGGTTGCGCGGACAAATTCTCTATAAGCATTTGCATAATGCGACTTCACCTCTTTGTCAAATTCAAGTTTGATTAATCGGCATTGTAGGGGCGGCAACCTGCCGCCCGCGGGCGACTAATAGTCGCCCCTACACATTCTAACGAAAGCTATTAGACAGCTTCCAGTTTTCCTATCTGTTTTATTTATTCTATCACACGGATGTCACGGAAACAAGAACAGTCCCGACAGATTCTTCTGCCGGGACTGCAACTATTTTATGAGGCCCCACTTATGGAGCAGAGTCTTTTTTTATTTTGCAGGTACTTCCTTCACAGACGTAAAGTAGTACTGTCCCATGCCGTCACCGAACACACCCGTCAGCGTCTGGCTGAGCTTCCAGCTGTCGGTAGCGTGGCAAATCGGAACAACGTAGCCGCTCTCCAGCAGCAAACGCTCGGCATCAATGAGATACGCATCCCGTGCCTCAGCGCTGGTTGCCACATCAGAAATGCGCATCAGCAGATCGTAGGCGCTGTTATGGATATGGGCGTAGTTCTCCGCTGCCGCACTGGTCCAATCCTGCAGCATGTCGGCTGCATCGCTGCGCTCACTGTCCAGCATCACCAGCGCCATCATAAAGTCACCCTTACGAAGCGCCTGCTCCAGCTCGTCCTGTTCCACAGCCTTCAGCACCAGATCGATTCCCAGCTTCTCACGCCATGTTTCCTGCAGCGCAGCTGCCACATGATCGGTGGCGCTGTCGGAAACAAACAGCAGCGAAACGTTGCCTTCTTCCGGCAGCTGCTCACCCTTGATCAAATCTCTGGCAGCCTGGCAACGATCGCTGTAAGTCTTCGGATCGTTGTCGATCAGCGAACCGGCTGCTGCGCGGAATCTTCCCACCTGCGTATTGGCAATACCGGCAGGGATCAGACCATCCGCCGGCACATAGACGCTGCCCAGCAGATTGGAAATCTGCTGACGGTCAATAGTCAGGCTCATGGCCTGGCGCAGGTTGCCGCTGATGGTGCTCATCTGGTTAATGACCAGTGTGCCGGTATAAGGCAGAGTGCCCAGCACCCAGCCTTCTTCTTCGTTCACACCGTCGTGCGTCATCACAAAATCAGCCGCTTCATCTGCAACGCCGCAGGAGAACTGCAGCGCAGCAGGGCCCAGACGGTGGTAATCGTAGTATTCCTCGCGGCTGCTCACCGTCAGCACGCCATTCTGCCAACTGTCCACACTGTTGTAAGGGCCGTTGGTCACCAGCGTGGAGGGCGTCATCGACCAATTCTCCGCCGCCGTCATATCCTCGCGCACCGGCATGGTGGCCGCGTCAACACAGACCAGTCGGGGGAATTGCGGGCAGCTGTTACTTAAAACCACTTCCAGCGTCCAGTCACCGTTTGCAAACACTTGCAGCTTGGTCACGTCACCGCTTCTGCGAACCTCATCATAACCGGCCACCATTTTCAGCACATTGGCATTGGGAGACTCGGTAGCAGGATCCACCAAACGGCGCCATGCGTAGACGAAATCGTGGGCGGTAACCGGCTGACCGTCAGACCATGTGGCGCTGCTGCGCAGGGAGAATGTGTACTTCTGCGTACCGTCCAAATTGTTTTCACACTGATAGTTCACAGCGATGCCGTAGGAAAGCTCCCCTTTCCCTTCGCCGTTGTCGGTCAGCTTCATCAGGTTTTCATACAGGTGGCTTACCACCGTCTTTTCCGTTTCCGTTGTGACCATGGCAGGATCCAGCGTTGTCAGCTCGTGAGGCAGGCTGATCCGCAGCGTCAATGCTTCGTTCTGTTCCTGACAGGCACTGAGCGTCAGCACCATCAGCAGCACCAGAACAAAGGCCGCCATTCGTTGCAGTTTTTTCATATAAAGCTCCTCTTCTGATAGGATATCGGTCAGATTACTTCTTCTCCACAGGCACCACGCGGCCATCCTCCGCCAGCTGGGCAGGGATGATCTGGCTGCGGGTATTGCGCTCGATCTCATTCAGACGCATACGGGAGGGAAAATCCGACAGCAGCGTATAGGCAACGCCGTGGCGCTTGGCACGGCCCGTGCGGCCGATGCGGTGGACGTAATACTCGTTCTCCTCCGGCACTTCGTAGTTAAACACCGCGTCCACATCGTCCACGTCGATACCGCGGCTGGCCACATCCGTAGCCACAAACACACGCAGCTTGCCCTCGCGGAACAGGTTCATCACCGCCTCGCGCTTTTTCTGGGGGATATCGCCGTGGATGCACTGCGCGTCGATACCGCGCAGCTCCAAAAACTTGGTCAGCCGCTCGGTGGAACCCTTAGTATTGCAGAAGATGATCACGCGCTCCAGCTGCTCGCCTTCGAGGATGCGAGCGATGGTCTCCACCTTCTTCTCGGCATCCACCTCAATGCGATACTGGATAATGTCGGGTTTATTCTCCTTGGTGGCCTGCACCATGATCTCCTCGGGGTCGCGCTGATAAACCCAAGAGATGTCCATCACTTCACGGGAAATGGTGGCGCTGAACATGCCCAGATTCTCACGGTGAGGGATCTTGTCGAGAATACGGGTTACATCGTGGATGAAGCCCATGTCCAGCATACGGTCAGCCTCGTCCAGCACCACTGTCTTCACGCTGCCCATGGTGACGGTGCGGCGCTTCATGTGGTCGCTGAGACGGCCGGGGGTTGCCACCACAATCTGGGGCTTGCGCTTGAGGGAGTTGATCTGCTTGCCGATGGGCTGGCCGCCATAGAGGCACACCAGACGCACGCCTTCGTGGCACACGGCCACTTCGCGCATCTCATCGGTAATCTGCATGGCCAGTTCACGGGTGGGTGCCAGAATCACCGCCTGCACTTCCTCGCTCTCCGGATCAATGCGCTCAATGATGGGGATGCCAAAGGCCATGGTCTTCCCCGTACCGGTGGGTGCCTTGGCGATGACGTCCTTACCCTCCATCATGGGGGGGATGCAGCCGGCCTGCACAGGGGTGGAGATCTCATATCCTTTATTGCGAACGGCGCGCAGCGTAGCCTCGGACAGGCCAAAGGTATTAAAGGGCGCGCCTTGAGTAAATTCTTTCATAACGTTCCTCATTCTTTTGCATAATTTGACAAATATCATTATACCATATGTGTCAAGTACCAAAAAGACCGACAGAAAGCCTTCTTGGCGCATCATAAAACAATAGATCCTCCCTATGGTACGCATAGGGAGGATGTTGTATCGTTACTGCAGAAGTGTTAGACAAATTGGCTAAACTAATGGGAACGCATATATTCAATAAATGCTGCTGTTTTAGACCAATATTTTATTCCCCAGTTTTCAAAATTCCATTCATCCATGTATAGATTGCATTCATAATCGATATAAAAAATGGTGCCATTGGAAACTACAAAATTCGTCGGGAAATAATCTATATTTAACCCTGCAAAATGAACCATCTGCGCCATTTCCCGCACTTGTATGATATAGGAATCATCCATAGCATCATCTTTCACTAATTCGTATATAGTTGGTCCATCAATATATTCTTTTATGATTCTTTCGTTCTCAATATCAACATCCAACATTCGTGGCAATCGAATTCCCGTTTGCAATAGTCTATGATAATCGTTGATTTCCGCCTCAATTTTGTTTCCAAAGGAATAATAGCTGCATGGTTCATGGTGAATCTGCTTCAACACATATGGG
>JAZKYM010000054.1:0-2686 GCA_045612165.1 Vescimonas sp. | reverse complement strand
CCATAAACCGGCGGTAAACGGCGCCCGGCCCGGTGGCGGGCCATCCTTTTCATATAGATCTGCGCAGAAAATGGCAGCGTTAACAGGGGAGAGGCGCAAAATGTTAGCGAATGATTTATGAGATCATCGTTGACTTAGTATACCAGGTTGCGCTATAGTGGTCTTAGAAAAAGTAGCTGCCAAAGCGGTTGCATAGCTTTGGTGAAAAAGAATGAATCCTGCGATAGGGGAGATACGTCGTGCTGCCTTTGATTGATAGTACTATTGGTATGGCGCTGAAGGATATGACGAAAAAGTATCCTGCACGCCCGGCAATTGAATATCGGGATTCTGTGCTGACCTATCTGGAACTGGACAAAACCACTGATACTTTGGCGGCAGGATTTCTTGCGATGGGCATTGGTCGCGGTACGCATGTGGGTGTTTGGTCGGAACTGGACAGAGACCTTTTGCTGACGTACTATGCCCTGCAGAAGATCGGTGCGGTGACGGTGATGTTCTCTCCGGTGCTGAGCGCGGAGAGAATCTGCGAGCAACTGCGACGCACCGATTGTCAATGGCTGATGGTGGGGCGGTTCTATTCGCAGGTCGATATCGCTCCTGTTTGCGAAGTGATGAAAGAAAAGATTGTACGGATGACCTTCGATACTGTGGTCGGCAGTTTGAACCTGCGCGCGGTGCAGGATGCCGGCGCTGCTATGAGCGAAGCGGCGTTGAGCGCTGCGATGGCGCAGGTCGTGCCGGAAGATCCGTCTATGATCTTGTTTACCTCCGGCACCAGCAGCAGTCCGAAGGCGGTGGTGTCTACCCACTATTCCCGGATGAACAGCGGCGTGCAGCAAGCCGGTGATCTTCACGCGTCCTGTGAAGACCGATTCTGCGTTATGCTGCCGATGTTCCACTGTTTCAGCATTTCCACAAATCTTCTGGCGGCTTTGGCTGTGGGTGCATGTCTTGTGCTGTCGCAGGACCGTCATAGCGGAACCGTGCTGCGGTTGATAGATGAGCGGAAATGCACGATTTTGAATGCTGTGCCTACCGCGTATCATGCCATGATCTCCCGCCCGGATTTTGACCGGTATGATCTGCGTGCATTACGCACCGGCATCATTGGCGGCGGTACCTATACACCGGAGCAGTTTGTGCAGTTTGAACGCAAATTTGGTATGACGCTGCTCTCCAGTCTGGGACAGACGGAGTGTACCGCAGGTTTGACCGTCTCTCGCATGGATGATCCTTTGGAGATTCGCAGTACGACGGTGGGTCATTTCATGGACCATGTGGAGTATAAGATTGTCGATCTGCAAACCGGGATGAGCTTGCCTGCGGATGCGGTTGGCGAGATTTGTGTGCGTGGCTATCTGGTGATGAAGGAATATTACGCAGATCCGGAGCGGACCGCGGAAACGATCGATGCGGAAGGTTGGTGCCACACCGGTGATCTGGGGCGTGTTGATGAGCAGGGAAATGTGCATCTTAGCGGAAGGATTAAAGAACTGGTGATTCGTGCCGGTGAGAATATCAGCCCCAAAGAAGTGGCAGACGTGCTGCTGGCAGATCCGCGTATTGCGGATGCAAAGGTGATCGGCGTAAAAGACGAGCACTATGGGGAAGAGCTTTGCGCTTGCGTTGTGCCTGCGGTGGGAGCGAAACTGGACGGTGAAGCGGTTCGGACAATCGTTCGAGGCTGCCTGGAGGCATATAAGGTTCCGGCTCACGTATTATTTTTCGAACAGCTCCCCTATAATACCACAGGCAAGGTCATTCTTGACGCATTGCGCAAAATGGTGGCCGAACGGGGATTGACGACATAACAAAGAATCGGTATACTGTCCTCATACACCACAAGAAAGCTGGTCGGAAATGGAAATGAAAGCGGACAACCGGAATATTCAGAATGAGCCGATTTTTACCCCGGCAGAGACGCAGCGCGCCTGCGAGGTAATTTACGAGCAGATCAAAGAGAAGATTTTAAGCGGCGAATTAAAGCCGGGTGATAAGCTGCCTTCCGAACGGGCGATGATGGAACTGCTGCACCGCAGCCGTCCTTCCGTGCGTGAGGCGCTGCGTATGCTGGAGCGTGGCGGATTCATTCGTATTGTACCGGGCAGCCGCGGTGCGATGATTCTTGAGCCAAATACCGACGGTGTGGAGCAGTCCCTCAGTAATCTGATGCGCAGCAAGATGATCAGCATCAAAGAAATGGCGGATTATCGCCGTGTCAACGATGTTGTGGTGTCGGAATGGGCTGCCAAGCGCAGAACCGATGAGGATATCGCCGCTATTGATGAACTTTTGAAGAAGAGTGAGCAAGCGCTGGGGGATTATCGCCGTTTCATAGCGCTGGACCCTGAGTTCCATTATTTGATTGCTGTTGCTGCAAAAAATGAAGTGGCCTCCATTATGACGCAGGTGCTTCGAGCCAGTATGCAGGAATCGTTGGACCAGCATATGGAGCGTTTGACAGAAAGCGGCCGCCGCAGCATGTGCAAGAGAATTTTGAAGAGCCATAAGGCGATTGCACAGGCAATTGCTGATGGTGATGCTGTTAAGGCAAAGGAAGCGACAGCGGTACATCTGGATGACCTGCGCCATGACTTTGGAGTTTCCGAGTGATTGAACCAAGAAAAAGGACCGCCTTCCACGGAAAAGTCGGAGGCCAAGCGGTCTTAGGAAGACAAATTGG
>JAZKYM010000053.1:0-15843 GCA_045612165.1 Vescimonas sp. | reverse complement strand
GCCCTCGGCCTCGGTGCGATTGCCTTCAACGGCAGCAGCCTCGAACTTCTTGATAGCAGTCTTCAGTGCGGACTTATTGGCCTTGTTGCGAGCGTTTCTCACCTCTGCCACCAGAACACGCTTCTTAGCAGACTTAATATTCGGCAAACCAAACACCTCCCCGGCGTAAATTTCTGCGTCGGACGAAAAACACATCCACGCAGATTGATATTTTAGCACCTTTGTCCAGAAATTGCAAGCACTTTTTTCAATTTTTCTGAACTTTTTTGCATAAAAGGTTTTTATGGTGCCAAACTAACCTCAATCCACAATATTTTGTGTCTTGAAGGGAGTCGTAAAACCAAATATGCCCCTCTTTCGAACAGATCTGACACTGGAAACCGCCGAACAGTTAGGAATTACCGGAAAAAACGCCAAACAGCTTGCCGGTGTGCGCGCAGAACAGTCGCATCATGCAGGCTTCTCTATCACCACCGTCTCCATCACCGATGCGCGCGGCTGTCACGCGCTGGGCAAGCCCATCGGCCGCTATGTCACCGTTGATCTGCAGCCTTATTTCCAAAGACAGGACCACTTCTTCCCCCGTGGTGTCAACTGTATCAGCCGTCAGTTGCGCCGCCTTCTGCCCCGGCTTTGCAAAGACGATACGGTTCTGGTGGCCGGACTCGGCAATCGCGCCCTCGCCTGCGATGCCGTGGGGCCCGTTGCTGTGGAAAATCTGCTCATCACGCGGCACATGGCAAAAGACCCCTCTTTTCATTTCCTCTCCTCGGCCTCTGTGGCGGCCATCGCCACCGGCGTGGTGGGCCAGACCGGTGTGGAAACACTGGAGCTGATCACCGGTGTTGCCCAGCGGATCTCTCCTGCAGCCGTTATCGTCATTGACGCCCTCTGTGCCCGTAGCCACCGCCGCCTGTGCGCCACTGTACAGTTGAGCGATACCGGCCTCTCCCCCGGCTCCGGCGTTGGCAATCACCGCCGCGCCATCGACAAAAACTCTCTGGGCATACCCGTTGTCGCCATCGGGATCCCCACCGTGATTGCCGGCAGCACTTTGGCGCAGGAGCTGACCGGACAGAGCACCAACAGCACCGATCTTTTCCTCACCCCACGGGATATTTCCTCCCGTGTGACAGAGTTAGGTCGGCTGGTGGGCTACGCCATCTCCTCTGCGCTTCATCCATCCCTCAGCGTGGAGGATATCACCGGACTTCTGAGCTAAAATAGAAAGATGCCCACCTGATGGTGGGCATCTTCTTTTCGTAATTTGAGGAGAGAGAGAAAATCACATAGGGAGTATATCTTCTGTACAATGAGAAGTATATCGGGTAAGTTTTTCTGTTTCTTGAATTTCCTGTGAACTTTTTGTAAACCCGTACCCTATTGCAGCACCCTTTGAATTGTCGTTTCGTCGATGTTGCCGCCGGTGAGAATGAGGGCCGTCTTCTTTCCGGTAAATTTCTCCGGATAGTCCCACATCGCGGCCACCGTGGTGGCGCTGCCTCCTTCAATGACGAACTTCTCTTCCGTCAGCAAAAAGGCCGTCGCCTTGCGGATAGTCTCTTCTTTCACCACCAAAATGTCATCCACGTAATCGCGCAGCATCTCGTAGCTCAAGCGTCCTACGCCGCCCACAAGCGCATCGCAGATGGTCTCACCAATGGGATACTCCTCATAGCACACGCCGTCGGCATAACTGGCCGCCATGGCAGGGCAAGCTTCCGTCTGCACACCGTAAACACGGATGGCAGGGTTGATGTGCTTGGCAGTCAATGCCACACCGGTGGCGATACCGCCGCCGATGGGCACCACAATGGTGTCGATCTCCGGCTCCTGTTCCAGAATCTCCAGTGCCACCGTACCCTGTCCGGCATACACCAGTACATCCTCGTGGCACGAATCAATGTTGGTCAAACCTTGGTCGCGGATATATTCCATACCCAGCGCATGCGCCTCATCGTAATTGCGGCCCATGATCTTCACTTCGCCGCCAAAATAGCGGATCTTGTCGATCTTGCTCTGAGGTGTACATCCCGGCACAACGATCACCGCTTTTTCGATACCAAGCAGCTGCGCAGCGTAGGCTACGGAGCTGCCGTGATTTCCGGAGGAAACAGCCGCCACGCCGCGCGCTTTCTCCTCCTCTGTCAGTGACAGCATCTTGTTCACCGCACCGCGGATCTTGAAGCTGCGCGCACACTGCAAGCTCTCCAGCTTGAAGTAGACCTTGTGCTCTGCGTCACCAAGAAAGAACGATTCTTCCAGCGGTGTCTGCCTTACATAAGGCGCCGTTGCCTCACGGGCCGCCAGCACATCTTCAAATGTCACCTTTTTCATCATTTTGTCCCGTACGTGTAATAATCGGTGCTGTCCTCGATCACCATTGGCAAGCCGTTGTGGTAAACGGGGATTGTCTCAAACTTAAAGCGGCTGATACGGTGCTTGTGGTCGATCTTAGCCTTGGTCTCCTCATCGCAAATACCCTTGCGGATATATTCGTTCACCGCGTGGTAAGTAAAGCCCAGATTATCCTCATCGGTAAGACCCGTCAAACCGTCAGAGGGAGGCTTGACCACAAACTTCTCCGGCAGACCCAGCTCACGGCCCATAGCAACCACTTCTTCCGTGGTGTACATGCCAAGGGGAGAAAAGGCGCCGGCGCTGTCACCGTAAATGGTGCAGTAGCCCACCCAGTCCTCGCTGAGGTTGGAAGTGTTGATCACAATACCGCCGGGCAGCGTCTGTGCCACGGCATACAGCGTACACATACGGATACGGCTGGGCAGATTCACCTTCGTGGTACGGGTGGCAGGCAAACCCACCAGTTCCATTTGGTTCAATACACCCTCGTTGGCATCGTGGATATTGATGGTGGCGTGGGGAATTTGCAAAAACTCCACCAAATCCTGACTGTAATCAATGTCAGGCTGCACACCGTTGGGCATCAGCACACCAAAGACGTTCTCACGTCCATAGGCAGCCACACTCAGTGCCGCCACCACACTGCTGTCCTTGCCGCCGGAAATACCGATCACCGCCGTTTTTCCACCGCAGGCAGACATTCGCTCACGCATCCACTCAATCAGACCGGTCAACTGCTCTTTTGCGTTAAACTCCATTGAAAAGTCCTCCTTTGAGGTTTTTTACTATTGTACCCCCAACCATCGGGAATTGCAAACAAAAAAGAAGAAGCTCCCCTAAAGGGGAGCTTCCACTCTGTGTGTTTTGTTAGGAGAGAGAGAAAATCACATAAGGAATATATCCTTTGTACAGTTATGATGATAACCACAAAAATTGACCATTTCTTGAATTGTTAATGAACATTTTGTAAACAACACAAGGTTTACTGGAATTTCTTACTCTCCGCCACCGCCAGCTGATCGCAGCGGTTGTTCTTTTCGTTGGATGCATGACCTTTGACCCAGTGATAGTGCACCTCGTGTCGGGCAATCAGCGGCAAAAGCTTCTCCCACAGGTCCACATTGAGTGCCGGCTTTTTGTCGGATTTGATCCAGCCCTTCTTCTTCCAACCGTAGACCCATCCCTTTTCTAACGCATCAATCACGTACTTGGAATCGGAGTACAGCTCCACCACGCACGGCTCTTTCAACATACCCAGCGCACAGATCACGCCCGTCAACTCCATGCGGTTGTTGGTGGTCTCTGCCTCGCCGCCTGAAATTTCTTTTTCGATGCCGTTCCATTCCAGAATCGCACCCCATCCACCAGGGCCGGGATTGCCGCTGCATGCACCGTCGGTATAGATTGTTACAGTTTTCATAGTAATTCCTTGTTACGCAGGACTTTTCCTTTTATGCGGCACCCTCTTTTGACGGTGCATGCGTGTCATCCCCGAGCGGTTGCCGCGTAAGCGGCGAGCGAGTGGGGACATTTGTGCCTGTGAAGCCGCGTCAGCGTACTTCACCGTCGGTATAGATTGTTACAGTTTTCATACCGGCTCCACCTCTACTACATACAGCGTTTCGCCCTCTACCCGAAACTTGATGTTCCATTTAGCAAAGGTCAGTCCGTAGATCCGCTGAGGATCATCCTGATACCGGGGTCGGGGATCGGCCTCCAGCACAGCGTACACAGCGTCACGGTGCTCTTCCGCTATCTTTTCCAGCACCTCGGCAGGAAATTCCACGTTCAGCAGCGAACGCGCCACCGCGTCGGTCCAGCCGCCGCAGGCATCTGGTCGGCAGTCGGCATACGGCAGATAAGGCTTGATGTCAAAAATCGGCGTTCCGTCCATCAAATCCACGCCACGAACATGGATCACAGGACCAAGCTCGCGATCCAGTTCCACCTTGTCCAGCTCCACGCAGGAAAGACCGAGGGCGTTGGGCCGGAAGGGAGAACGGGTGGCAAAAACACCCATTTTCTCGTTGCCGCCCAGCCGCGGCGGACGCACCAACGGCGACCAGGTATCCCGCACCGCTTCGGAAAATTGCCATACCAGCCACAGGTGAGAAAATTCTTCCACGCCTCTCAGCGCATCCATATTCCGGTACTCCGGCTCAAATACGATTCTGCCCCTCAATTCCGGGATCAAACCGCTCTGCCGCGGCACACCGAATTTTTCCGGTAAATCCGTATGGATCCGGGCAATTACTTTCAGTGTATAGGTCTCCATATCAGCGCTTGCGGCGGCCGGTGTCTGTCAGATGTGCCTGTATATCTTTGGGAAGGCGACTCAGCCGCAGAGCCTGTCCCACCACTACGATCACGATATACAGCAGGAAAAACCAGATGTTGCGAAACTGCGCAGCAACGTAAAACATCACAAACAGTGCCAGCAGCAACAGCGTGTTGATCCGCTTGTTATCTGCTTCCGCATCCTGCAGTTCTTCACTCTTGACGTAGATTCTCTTTTCATAAATGAACTCTGTCGTTGCGGCAGGATCATGATAGAGCGTCTTGGTAAAATACACCCAGCGAGTCAAAGGCCTTTCAAAACCCTTCTTTTTCTTGGTCTTACTCATGGATTTCCTCCGCCTGCTCCTTATCCGTACGTGCCACACTGATCACGCGCACGCCTTCTTTCAGACGCATCACACGCACACCCTGCGCCACGCGACCGTAGACGTTGATATCGGCAGTGGGCATACGGATAATGGTACCGTCATCGGAAATCATCAGAATATCCTCTTCGCCGGTAACCACCTTGGCAGCCACCACCTTACCGGTCTTGTCGGTAATGTTGTAGTTCTTCATACCGCTGCCGCCACGGCGCTGAGGCTCGCCTCCCTCACCGCGGAGATATTCCTCAATGTCTGTGCGCTTACCAAAGCCGTTCTCCGTAATGGTCAGCAGCGTCTGCCCCTCGTGGGCACGGGCGCCGGCTACCACATAGTCACCTTCGCGCAGGCGGATACCGCGTACACCAACAGCGTCACGTCCCATGCAGCGGATGTCCGTCTCACGGAAGCAGATGGCCATACCCTCACGGGTCACCAGCAGAATATTCTGCTGGCCGTCGGTGCGGCGCACTTCGATCAGTTCGTCACCCTCATCCAGAGACAGCGCACGGATACCGGCCTTACGGGCGGTATTCAGCGAACTCAGCTCCAGACGCTTCACCGTACCCATACGGGTGATCATCACCAGGAAGCTCTCGTCAAATTCACGCACAGCCAGACCGGCCGTCACATATTCACCTGCCTCCAGCGGCAGAATATTGACGATATTGGTGCCCTTAGCGGCACGACCAGCCTCGGGGATCAAATATCCCTTCTTACGGTGTACTTTGCCGGTGTTGGTGAAGAACAGAATGTAATCATGAGTAGAAGCGGTAAACACAGACACCACCACGTCTTCCTCGCGGGTGGTCATGGCCTTCACGCCCTTGCCGCCGCGGCGCTGGGCAGAATACTCGCTGGCCGCGGTGCGCTTGATGTAACCGTTCTGCGTCAGCGTATACACGCATTCTTCCTCTTCAATGAGGTCTTCAATGTCGATCTCGTCTTCCACATCCTGAATTTCCGTGCGGCGATCGTCACCAAACTTCTCGGCAATAGCCTGCAGCTCTTCCTTCAGGATCTGACGCACCATATTCTCATCACCCAGTACGCGGTTGAAGTAGGCGATTCTCTCTTCCAGCTCGTGGAACTCGCGCTCTAACTTTTCCCGGTCCAGACCCTGCAGGGCCTTCAGACGCATATCCAGAATTGCCTGTGCCTGCACATCGTCCAAGCCGAAACGCTCCATCAAAGCTTCCTTGGCGTCGTCATAGCGGCTGCGGATAATGCGGATGACCTCATCGATATTATCCTGCGCGATCAGCAGACCTTGCAGCAGATGGGCGCGCTCCTGCGCCTTCTTGAGATCGTAGCGGGTGCGGCGCACGATGATCTCCTGCTGGAAAGCGAGGTACTCATCAATGATGTGACGCAAAGACAGAATACGGGGCTGAGACTGGTTCTCCACCAGCGCCAGCATATTGATGGCAAAAGTAGACTGCAGCGCCGTCTGAGCAAACAGGCGGTTAAGCACTACCTGCGGATTGGCATCGCGCTTGAGTTCAATGACGATACGCATACCGGTACGGTCGGTCTCGTCGCGGATGTCGCTGATACCTTCCAGACGTTTGTCCTCCACCTGCTCTGCCATATTCTTGATCAGCATGCGCTTGTTCACCTGATAAGGCAGTTCGGTGATGATAATTCTGGTGCGGTCACGGCCAAATTCTTCAAATTCATGGCGTGCGCGCATTACCACACGGCCACGGCCGGTGGCGTAAGCCGCACGGATACCGCTGCGGCCCATAATGATACCACGGGTGGGGAAATCAGGTCCCTTTACGTGTTCCATCAGATCACCGAGCGTCGCATCAGGATCATCCAGAACGCAGACGCATGCGCCAATCACTTCCCGCAGATTATGGGGCGGGATATTGGTGGCCATACCAACGGCAATACCGCTGGAACCATTTACCAGCAGGTTGGGGAAACGGCTGGGCAGCACGCGGGGCTCACGGCGGCTCTCATCGAAGTTGGGATCCCAGTCGATGGTTTCCTTCTCAATGTCGCGCAGCATTTCGTTACTGAGCTTGGAAAGTCTCGCCTCGGTATAACGGTAAGCAGCCGGAGGGTCACCGTCCACGCTACCGAAGTTACCGTGACCGTCTACCAGCATATAGCGCATGGAGAAATCCTGTGCCAGACGCACCATAGCATCGTAAACAGAGGCGTCACCATGGGGATGGTAACGACCCAGCACGTCACCGACACAGGTGGCAGACTTTTTAAAAGGGCGGTCAGAGGTCAGGTTATCCTCGTACATGGCATAGAGAATACGGCGGTGCACCGGCTTGAGACCGTCGCGCACATCCGGCAGCGCACGGCCCACGATAACCGACATGGCATATTCAATATAAGATTGTTCCATTTCCGGAACCAGCGAAGTTTCAATAATTCGCTGATTCGGATAACGGATCTCTTCAGGATCATATTGCGGTTTCTTGGACATATTTCATTCTCCCATCAATAATCCAGATTCACGGCGTACTTGGCGTTGCGTTCAATGAATTCCTTGCGGGGTTCCACCTTCTCGCCCATCAGCACCGTAAACGTGGCATCCGCCTTCACGGCATCGTCCAGCGTAATGCGGCGCAGCGTACGCTTTTCCGGATCCATGGTTGTCTCCCAAAGTTCCTCGGGATTCATTTCACCAAGGCCCTTAAAGCGGGAAATATCAATCTTCACGTTAGGATTGTCGCCGCGCATTTCTGCACTGACACGGTCGCGCTCTTCATCGCTGTAAGCCACGCGGGTGGTCTTACCGCGGCTGAGTTTATACAGAGGAGGCACAGCGGAGTATACGTAGCCCTGCTCGATCAGCGGCCGCATAAAGCGGAAGAAGAACGTCAGTAGCAGCGTACGGATGTGAGCACCGTCCACGTCGCCATCGGCCATGATAATGACCTTGTGATAGCGCAGCTTGGTAGGATCAAATTCCTCGCCGATACCGGCACCCAATGCCGTGATCACAGGCTGAAGCTTATCGTTACCGTACACCTTATCGGCGCGGGCCTTTTCCACGTTGAGCATCTTACCCCACAGAGGAAGAATAGCCTGGAAGCGGCTGTCACGACCCTGCGTGGCGCTGCCGCCTGCAGAGTCACCCTCTACGATATAGATTTCGGTAAGTTCCGGATTATTCTCGTTGCAGTCGCGCAGCTTGTCAGGCATGGCGGCGCCGCCCAGTGCCGTCTTGCGGCGGATGGACTCGCGGGCTTTGCGTGCCGCCTCACGGGCGCGATTGGCCGTCATTGCCTTGTCAAGAATCGTGCGAGCCACCACAGGGTGCTCTTCCAGATACACAGCCAGCTGATCGCTCACCAGAGAGTCTACCAGCGTACGGATATGGGCGTTACCCAATTTGGCTTTGGTCTGGCCTTCAAACTGAGCTTCCGTCAGTTTCACGCTGATGACAGCCGTAATACCTTCGCGGCAATCCTCACCGGAGACCTTGTCGTCGCCCTTAATCATGCCGTACTTGATGCCGTAAGCATTGAGCACGCGGGTCAAGGCTGCCTTGAAGCCGGTTTCATGCATACCGCCTTCCGGCGTACGGATATCATTGGCAAAGGAAACAATGTTTTCGTTGTAACCATCGTTATACTGCAGCGCGATCTCCGCCGTGGAATCGCCCTTGGCGCCGGAAATATAAACCACTTCCTGATGCAGCTCGGTCTTGTTCTGGTTGAGATACGTCACGTACTCACGAATACCGCCCTCATAGCACATGGTATCTTCCTGCTCACGGCCGGGACGTTTATCGCCAATCGAAATACGCAGACCTGCATTCAAAAATGCCTGTTCACGCATACGGGTATGGAGAATGCTGTAATCGTACTCCACCGTATCAAACATCTGATCATCGGGCTTGAAAGTAACGGTGGTACCGGTACGGTTCGTTTCACCCACAATCTTTATCTCACTGACAATATTGCCGCGAGAGAAAGTCATCTCGTGGATCTTACCTTCCTTGTGTACCTGCACCTTCAGCCATTCGGACAGCGCGTTGACCACGCTGGCGCCAACGCCGTGCAGACCGCCGGAAACCTTATAACCGCCGCCGCCAAACTTACCGCCGGCGTGCAGCACGGTAAACACCACTTCCAGTGCCGGACGACCCGTTTGAGGCTGAATATCCACAGGGATACCGCGACCATTATCTTCCACCGTAATCGTTCCGTCTTCATTGATGGAAACATTAATTTCCGTACAATAACCGGCCAGTGCTTCGTCAATGGCGTTATCGACGATTTCATATACCAGATGATGCAAACCGGAAGATGAGGTAGAGCCGATATACATACCGGGACGTTTGCGCACCGCTTCCAGTCCTTCAAGCACCTGGATTTCCGCGGCACCGTATTCCTGTTCCACGGCTGTCACTTTTTCCATTTCAGACATAGTCATTCTCCTTCTCCTTGCAGTGCTTCCCTCTGTTCCGCGGCACGGCGTGCCAACGTCGAGGAATTCAACTGCGATATGTAGACGATCTGACGGTGATAAGGATGGTCGCACACCACAAAAGACTTGGGAATATCTTCAATGGCCGTCAACACGATTCCTTCTTCTTCCGCCTGATTTAAAAATGTTCTTGTAATTTTAGATTGAGAGGTGTTATCCAAATCGAAGATACCGATGATCCGCTTATCTTCCAGCATCAGGTTCTGACCGATATGTAAGTAGCCCATCAGATAACCTCCCCGTTGCTGATATGAAACACTTTGCCTGCTTCCATATGACCCAACCGGTCATTTTCACAGCAGGTGATAAAGATCTGACCTCCTGCAATACGATTGAGCACATACTCCTGCCGTTTGACATCCAGCTCGCTGAGCACATCGTCCAGCAGCATCACCGGATATTCTCCGATGGCGTTTTTATGGATCTCACGCTCCGCCAGTTTCAAAGCCAGCGCCGCCGTGCGCACCTGCCCCTGAGAGCAAAACTGTCGGGCACTGCGTCCGTTGATCAGTACTTCAATATCATCTTTGTGAGGGCCGGACAGACACAAACGGCTGGCAATCTCCGCCTCGTAATGAGTCTTTTGATGCTCCTGTAATGCCGTCACCAATTGCCCATGGGCTGCAAAAGGATCTTCCACCGTTTTCACCGTCTGATAATGAAGTTCCATCACTTCTTTGCCGCCGCTGCACTCCGCATGAGCCAAACGGGCATGTTCTGCCAGCGCCCCACAGAACTTGGCGCGATAACCGATCAGTACGGCACCCATCTGGCACAAACGCTCGTTAAAATCCGGCAGCATAGACAAAAGCTGGGGATGATCCTCACTGTCGCGTAAAATGCGCGTTTTGTGCTCATAAAGGCGATTATATTCCGCAAGAGCTTCAGCATAGCGCGGCCGCAGCTGACAAAGAGAAATATCCATAAAACGCCGACGTGCCGCCGCACCCTCCCGGATCAAATACAGATCTTCCGGAGAGAAAAACACCGTGTGTAATACTTCACTGAGTGCAGATGCGTTCTTTGCCGCCACGCCGTTGATGGTTACTTTTCTGCGCCGGCCACGCTGCAGCGTAATGTCGGTCTTGAACTCTCTTTCGCGGCTCTCAATCACACCGATCAGCCTTGCCTTTTCCTTTTCAAAACCGATCAATTCCTTATCTGCATGGGCGCGCGGCGACTTGCCGCAGCTCATGTAAGCAATTGCTTCCAGCAGATTCGTTTTTCCCTGCGCGTTTTCGCCATAGATCACGTTGCATCCGCCGTCAAATGTCAGCTCCGCCCGTTCATAATTGCGAAAACCTTCCAGCGAAAGGCTTTTAATTTTCATAAGAAACAGTCAGCTGCTGTCCGTCAAGTTCCACGATATCACCGGGACGGATCTTCTTGCCACGCATGGTGCAAACCTCGCCGTTTACCTTCACTTCACCCTCCTGGATGATGATCTTGGCTTCACCACCGGTTCCTACCATATTGGCAAACTTCAACAGATCCTGCAATTTGATAAATTCTGTCGTAATAATGATATTTTCCATATGTTTCACTTCTTAACTCTTTCTTATTGAGCCTTCAAACGGACAGGAAGAACCATGTAGAGGAAATTATCCTCACCGCTGACAGGCGTGATGATGCAGGGAGAAACGCTGGTATTCAGCTCCATACGCACTCTTTCAGCAGGAGCATAGCGCAGTGCATCCATGAGATAACGGTTATTAAAACCAATCTCAAGACCGGCGCCGTCACCACTGACATTACAAATATCCTTTGCCTCGCCGTTACCGGTCTTGGCAGAGAGATATACGCGGTCAGCTTCAAAGACGCAGCGAACGGGGCTCTTCAGCTTTTCGCTGATCACCACGCTGACACGGTCCAGACTCTCCAGCATGGATTTATTTTCCACTTCCACACAAATGGGATTGGAACGGGGAATTGCCGTGCGGTAATTAAGGAATTCACCTTCCAGACGGCGGCAGATCAGCTGCGTACTGCCGGCCTCAAACAGAAGATGACGCTTACCTTGAATTACTGTGATCAAATCATCACTGTCAGAGCAAATGTTCTCCACTTCCTTCAGTGCACTACCGGGCGCAACAAAGCGGAAAGCACCGCCATCAATACGCTCCAGCGGTTCACGGCGCAGCGCCAGACGGAAACCGTCCACGCTGACCACCGTCAGACCCTTATCATCCACTTCGAAAAGAGAACCGGTATGGACCGGGCGGCTTTCATTGGTAGAAACAGCGAAGCTGGTCTGATTAATCATGGATTTGAGCGTGCGCTGCTGGATAGAAACGCTGAATTCATCGTCTACCTCAGGCAGATCGGGATAATCCTCAGCACTCAGACCGAGGATATCAAAGCTAGCATCGCCGCAGGAAAGATGCACCATATACTTCTCATCGGCAGAAAAAACAATAATGTCATCGGGCATTTTGCGGATGATTTCACCAAAAAGACGGGCATTGAGAACAATGCGGCCTTCCTGATGCACTTCTGCCTCGAAAGCGGTGCGAATACCGGTCTGCATGTTATAACCGGACAAAGTCAGACAAGTGGTGCCTTCCAACAGAATGCCTTCCAGCGCAGGAATGGAACTTTTAGAAGCAACGGCGCGGCTGGCAGTAGAAACTGCGGCTTGAAGTAAAGTTTTTTCACAGGAAAAACGCAGCATATCGTTTACAGTCCTTTCTTTGGAACTCAAAATTTAGCAAGCATATTTCTCTTAAAGAGAACATAAACTAATCTTTTTTTAGTAACAGTAGTCGTAGAGAAAACTTTTGTGGAAACACGTAAAAAAGCCTTGGAAATACTGTGTTTTTTGTCAACAGCAGGATATTCTCTTTTTCCCTGTATTTCCACAGGAAGACGGCTTTATTTTTCTTTCCACAGATTATCCACGTGGATTCCACAGGAAATGTGTAATTTTACTTTTTCGAGTTGATGTTGGTGGTGATCTCCTTTACGATCTCAGCAAAAGAAGGATCAGACTGCATCTTCTTCTCTACGTTTTCCAGCGAGTGAAGAACAGTGGAGTGATCTCTTCCACCAAACTTCTTACCGATTTCAACCAACGGAATGTTGGTCATGCGCCGGATCAGATACATGGCGATGTTTCTGGCGTTGACCACGTCGCGGCTGCGGCTCTGGCTGTAAAGAATGGAAGGATCCATATTGTAATACTTGCAGATATATTCGGTGATGACGTCTGCAGAGGGGATATATTCGTTGCTTTTTTTTAGCATGTCCCGTACCGCACGGCTGACGGCCTGTTCGTCCACCTGATCACCCAGCAGATCCCGGTATGCCAAAATCTTGTTCAACGTACCTTCAATCTGACGCACATTGGCCGTCACGTTTTCGGCAATGTAGTCGGAGATTTCATCCGGCAGCTGTACGCCCAACAAGGAAGCTTTTACTTTAATGATGGCCATTCTCGTCTCAAAATCGGGAGGAGCCACGTCCACCATCAGACCCCACTCAAAACGGGTACGCAGACGGTCTTCCAACTGTGTCATCTCACGGGGAGGACGGTCAGAAGTCAGTACGATCTGGCTGCCGCTTTCGTAAAGGGAGTTAAAGGTGTGGAAAAATTCTTCCTGCGTCTGCTGTTTACCGGCAATGAACTGAATATCGTCCACCAGCAGCAGCGTTGCCTGCCGATACTTTTCACGGAACTCGGCGTTTTTACCTTCACGAATGGCGTTGACCAATTCGTTGGTAAACTCGTCTCCTTTTATATACACGATTTTGGCGTTGTTGTCTCTGCGCTGCACCTGATGGGCGATGGCGTAGAGAAGATGGGTCTTACCCAAACCGCTGTCACCGTAAATGAAAAGAGGATTATAGTTCTCACCGGGCTTTTCTGCTACGGCTTTTGCAGCGGCATAAGCCAGCTTATTGCTGGGACCGACTACGTATGTTTCAAAAGTAAAGGCATCGGATTCATACAGAGCACCGGGCTGATCGGGCGCAACGCCGTGATAGGCAGACAACTGTTCGTCATTCAGAATTTTAACTTCCAGATCCGATGAGAAAATATCTTTCAGCGCTTCTTTGATATGGCGCATAAAGCGAGATTCGATGGTGCTTTTTTTGAAAGTGTTGCTGCAATGCAGCACAAAGGCCGAATCCTCCATGGTAATGACTTTAATCTCATCAAACCAGGTGTCGATGGTTGTCTCGCTGAGCTGAGTGCGCAGCCGGTCCAACACGCTTTTCCAAACGTCTGCAATAGATTTCAAAAAAAGCTCCCCTTTCTGTCTGTTTTTATCGAAAAAATTTTATATAAAAAAGAAAAATATATTCGATTTATTATAGCAAAAATGATGTGGAAAGTCTATACATATTCTAATATAATATTCAAAAAAAAAGAGGGGAAATCACACTATATATTGGGATAAAAAAGAAAGAGTAACTACCATATTTAGTTCACTCTTTTCGGAAGAAAAAAGATGTTTTGCGAAAATAATAAGGTTAAAAAATACGAAGAATTTACCTTGACATAATAACATTTTATATGTATAATATCAGTCGCGCCGTTTGTCCGGCGCTGAAAAGAGTACTGCAGCGTGGGATGGATCATTCCCGCTGTCGAGTATGTGCGGCAGAGGAGTTCTGCAATTCTCTGTACGCCTATTTTATTTAATGGAGGTGTCATGCAATGTTCCGTACCTATCAGCCCAAGAAGCGTCAGCGCTCCAAGGAGCACGGCTTCCGCAAGAGAATGGCCACCAAGAATGGCCGCAAGGTGCTGGCTCGCCGTCGTGCTAAGGGCCGCGCTCGCCTGACCCATTGAGGTCACGGAAAGTGCATCGCGCATAGATAAAAAAACAGGGACGGTGGAAGGGAAAACTGCCGTCCCTATTGGTCTATGTGTTGGAAGAATGTAATCGCACAAAAAGGGTTCTTTTACGCAGGAGGAAAGCCATGAATCCGGAGATCACAGTGAAGGAAAACTATGAGTTTCGCCGTATTTACCGCAAAGGTAAGTCTGCTGTAGCTCCTACCATGGTGCTTTATTGCCAGCGCAACCGCCAGGGCCGCACCCGTTTGGGTGTCACAGTCAGTACCAAGTTGGGTAAGGCTGTGGTGCGTAACCGTGTGCGCCGCCGCTTTCGTGAGATTTGGCGACTGCATAAAAACGATATGGAGCAGGGCTGGGATATTATCCTGGTTGCCCGTGTCCGTGCAGTGGAAACTTCTTATCAAAAGCTGGAAAAAGCATATCTGCGTCTATTGGATGAAGTGGGACTTTTGAAGGAGGCGGAAAAATGAAACGCTGGCTTTTGCGTCTGATCCGCTTTTATCAAACGGCCATTTCGCCCCTGTGTCCTCCCCGCTGCCGTTTTATCCCCAGCTGTTCGCAGTACGCGGTAGAAGCTGTGGAGAAATATGGAGCACGCAAAGGAACCTGGCTTGCTGTCAAGCGTTTTTCCCGGTGTCATCCTTTCCATAAGGGCGGCTGGTATGATCCGGTGCCCTGATTTTCCCGTGAAAAAAGAAACATAGCGATGTTTCACAAATGAATCACGGAGGTAAACAACAAATGTTTGCACAACTCGGTTATTACATCTGCACGCCGTTTGCCTGGTTGACCCGTATTTTTTACAACCTCACCGGCTCTTACGGTATTGCTCTGATCCTCTTCACCCTGTTGGTGAAGATCGTGCTGCTGCCCTTCCAGCTCAAGAGCAAGAAGAGCATGCTGCGCATGAACCGCATGCAAGGCAAGATCAAGGAAATCCAGACCCGTTATGCCAATAATAGAGAGCGCCAGCAGCAGGAAATGCAGGAACTGTACGCACGTGAGGGTGTCAACCCCATGTCCGGCTGCCTGTGGAGCTTCCTGCCTCTGCCTATCATGCTCGCTCTTTATAACGTCATCCGCTATCCTTTGCGCTATCTGATGATGCTGAAAACGGAAACGATTGAAGAGATCACTGCCATGGCTACCGGTATGGGCTTTGTGTCCGCTGCCGGTACCAATAAGGCTGCTTTTGAGCAGATCAATCTGGCTAAGTTCGTCCATGACAACTGGTCCGCTTTCGAAGGCAAGTTCGAAGGCCTCATCGACCTGGACTATACCTTCCTGGGTCTGGACCTGTCCTCTGTTGCCGGCGATAACTTCAGCAATTTCTTCTCCGGCGGTTGGCCCATCATCGGCCTGATGCTGCTGCCTGTCATCGCAACTGTTTTCCAGTTTGGCATGACGCTTGTCAGTATGAAGAGCAGCAGCAGCGAGATGAACGGCTCCAGCAAGGGCATGATGTATCTGATGCCCCTGATGACGCTGTGGTTCGGTTTCTCCCTGCCCTCCGCTCTGTGCGTGTACTGGATTGCCCAGTCTGCCTTTGCTCTGGTA
>JAZKYM010000052.1:0-3361 GCA_045612165.1 Vescimonas sp. | reverse complement strand
TAAGTTCCACGCCACCCATCCCAACATTCCCATCGGCTGCTCCGAGTACGGCTGCGAGGCTCTCAACTGGCACACCTCCAACCCCACCCAGGGCGACTATACCGAGGAATATCAGGCCTACTACCACGAAGAGCTGATCCGTCAGCTGTTCACCCGTAAGTACATCTGGGCCACCCACGTGTGGAACATGTTCGACTTCGGTGCCGATGCCCGCGCTGAGGGCGGCGAGAACGGCCAGAACCACAAGGGTCTGGTGACCATCGACCGTAAGTATAAGAAGGACTCCTTCTATGCTTACAAGGCATGGCTGAATCCCGAACCCATGGTTCACCTGTGCGGCAAGCGCTACATCGACCGCGTGGAGGACGTCACTAAGGTGACCGTCTATTCCAACCAGCCTTCCGTGGAGCTGTTCGCCAACGGCGTCAGCCTGGGCGTGAAGGAAGCTGCCGATCACTTCTTCTACTTCGATGTCCCCAACGTGGGCGAGACCAAGCTGGAAGCCGTTGCCGGCGACCTGCGCGACGAGAGCGTCATCCGTAAGGTGGATACCTTCAACGAGGATTACCGCATGAAGGAAGAGGGCGCCATTCTCAACTGGTTCGACATCACTGAGCGCGAGGGTTACTTCAGCCTCAACTCCAAGATGAGCGACATCATGTCCACCCTGCGCGGCAAGCTGTGGCTGCCCGGCATGATGATGACCATGAAGAAAAAGATGGATGCCAACAAGAAGCCTAAGGCTGACGGTGAGAAGAAGGGCGGCGGTTTTGAGATCGACCTGAAGGGCATCAAGGGCATGGGCCAGATGCTGGGCGGCTTCACCGTGCTGCGCCTGACGTCCATGATGGGCATGGCCAACATCAGCTTCGATAAGGAAGAACTGCTGGACATCAACAAAAAGCTCAACCGCATCAAGGCACCTGCCAAGAAGTAAACAGCAAAAGGAAAGCACCCCCGATCATCGGGGGTGCTTTTTTGTCACGGTTTTTCCCACTGGGCATAGAAACGGATGGCCGTGTCGTAGAACTTTTCCATGGGGTCGGAAAAGACGCGGTTTTTCCGCCAGACAAGGCCCAGCTTCCGCTTTTCCACAGGGAAGGAGAGGGGAACATACGTCACGCCGGCCACAGCGCTTTTCTGCGCGCCCAGCAGCGTGGTGATGGACACGCCGTGCCCGTCGGCCACCATCTGATCGCGCAGCGTGTAGTCGCAGGTCATCACCGCGTGGGGCTGTACACCGGCCTGCCGGAACATCTGGTTGATGAACTGCTGCAGGTTTGTCTCAGCCGACAGATTGATGAAGCTCTCGTGGCGGCATTCGCGCAGATCAATGGAGGTGCGCCCGGCAAAGGGGTGATCCTTGTGGACCAGCAGTACCATGTCGTCCTCATACAGCGTGGTGTATTGCAGACGGGAGGCGTCCGACTGGCTGAACTGATTCACGCCGCCCAGATAAAAGTCGATCTCCCCGTCAACGATGCTGTCCCAGAACCGGTGATCTTCAATGGAGCGGCGGTTGATGGTCATGTCCGGATACCGGTCGTTGAACTGCGTCAGCAGATCGTTCCAGACGTAAGGACTCAGCAGACCCAGATTCAGTGTGCCGCCTTCTTCGTCTTTCAGCCGTGCGATGGCCTGCTTGCCGTTTTCCAAGGAGAGAAACGCCTCTTCCACATGCTGTCGGAAGGCCTCACCGTAAGGGGAGAGGGCGATGTTGCGCCCTTTGCGTACGAACAGGGGCGCGCCCAGTTCGGCTTCCAGCTTTTTGATGGTCAGACTCAGTGCCGGTTGGGAGATGTGCAGTATCTCGGCGGCTCTTGTGACGTGCTGGTGTTTTGCCAGCAAAAGAAAGTATTGCAGCTGAAGCAGTTCCATGGTAAAATGCTCCTTAATACATAAGCTTCGATAAATGGATACATAACCTATTGTATATTAGACGGAAATGGAAGTCAATGCTATCCTATACAATAGGAAAGAAGAATTTTTTACCGCATTTGCCGGCAGAATATCCGGCAAAATGGGAAAGGAGTTTTATATGGAAGAGCGAACCATCCGAATCGGTGTGGACGTCGGCGGTACCAATACCGACATTTGCGCCATTGATGAAAAGAGCGGCGAGTTGATGGTCTATAAGCTGCCGTCCTCTTTGCACGATCAGTCTGCTGCAGTGGTGGAGGGCGTGAAGGTCATCGCCCGGCAGTACGGCTTTGAAGGTGAAGACGTCAGCCGTTTCATGCACGGTACTACCGTTGCTACCAACGCCATTCTGGAAGGCCGCGGTGCCAAGACGGCCCTCATCACTACCGGCGGCTTCCGCGACTTGCTGGAGATCGGCCGTCAGAAACGGCCCGACCTGTATGACATTCAGGCAGACAAGCCCCGTACGTTGGTCACCCGTGACCTGCGCTTTGAGGTGGGTGAGCGTCTGAACTGCAAGGGCGAAGTGGTCCGCGAGATCGACGAGGCCGATGTGGAGCGCATCGCGGAGCTGATCCGCGAAAAGGGCGCCGAGGCCGTGGTGGTCATGCTGCTCAACGCCTATCTCAATCCCGAGAACGAGCAGCGCATCAAGGCTATTCTGGAAGAGAAGTATCCCGAAGCCTTCCTGACCATCTCCAGCGACCTGTCCAAGCAGTTCCGCGAGTATGAGCGCCTGTGCGGCACCGTGCTGAACTCCTTCGTTGGCCCGGAAGTCAAGAAGTACATGAATAACCTGAAAAAAACGCTGGAGTCCATCGGTATTCACAATACCTATATCAACCACTCCAACGGCGGTCTGATGTCCATTGACGAGTCCATGAAGTTCCCCGTCAAGACGGCCCTGTCCGGCCCTGCCGCCGGTGTGGTGGGTGCCCAGTACATCACCAACCTCATCGACGAGAAGGATCTGATCACCGTGGATATCGGCGGCACCAGCACCGATATCAGTCTGGTGGTGGACGGTCGCTTTGAGGCCTCCGATGAAAAGACCATCAGCGGCTACCCCGTGCGTATCCCCTCCATCGACATTTCCACCATCGGTGCCGGCGGCGGCTCCATCGGCTGGATCGACAGCGGCGGAATCCTGAAGGTAGGCCCCCAGAGCGCCGGTGCCAATCCCGGTCCCGCCTGCTATAACCTTGGCGGCAAGGAAGCTACGATTACCGATGCCCGCGTAGTACTGGGTCATCTCAATCAGGAAAACCTGTTGGGCGGCAGATTGCCGATCAAGTCCGATTTGTCTAAAACAGCTGTCGGCAAGTTGGCTGAAAAGATTGATATGGAACTGCTGGAAACTGCCCGTGGTATCATTTCCGTCTCTAACTCCAACATCGTCAAGGAAATTAAAAATGTCACCGTTGCCAAGGGCTACAACCCC
>JAZKYM010000051.1:0-11053 GCA_045612165.1 Vescimonas sp. | reverse complement strand
CGCCCGGCGACAGGTTCCTTTTTTTATTCGGTTTTGTTCTCCGATTTCACAGCCGCAGCGGGGGCGGCGTTTTTGTTCATGTCACTTTTCAGCAGCGTGTAGGCTGCGGCTGCCAGCGGTACGCCCAACAGCATACCGAGGATGCCCATCACGCCGCCGCCCACGGTGACGGCAGCCAGCACCCAGATGCCCGGCAGACCCAGCGACGAGCCCACCACCTTGGGGTAGATGAGGTTGCCTTCCAGCTGCTGCAGGATCACAAGGAAAATGAGGAAGAAGAGGGCCTGCATAGGTGAGACCATCAAAATCATAAAGGCACCCACCGCCGCGCCGATGTAGGCGCCGGCCACGGGGATCAGGGCGGTGAAGGCGATCAGCGTGCCGATCATGGTGGCGTAAGGCAGCCGCAGGATCAGCATACCCGCGGCGCACAGGACGCCGAGGATCACCGCTTCCATACACTGGCCGGAAATGTAGCGGCGGAAAGAGCGGTTCAGCACGCTCAGCACGTACAGGGCGCGCCGGTTAAGCTTTTCCGGCAGATATCGGGTCATCAGGCGTTTGCACTGGCGCTGCAGCGTGTCGCGGCCCAGCAGCAGATAGATGGAAAAGATGAAGGCCAGAAAACCGGTGACAATGGCGGAAAAGACGGAGGACACGGTGGAGATCACCACGCCCATCACGTTGCCCACACCGGAGGTGACGATGCCGGCGATATCGCCGATCTTGCTCTGCCAGTCGATGTTGTGGAGCGCAGAGAGAAGGTCCTCCGACAGGAACGGCAGCGTGTCCAGATAGGCGATGGCCGACTCAATGGCGCCGGGCAGCTGACTGATCAGCAGCTCCACGCAGTCCACCAATTCCGGCAGGATCAGCCAGACCAGAACGGTGATGATGGCCAGCAGAGACACCACTGCCAGCAGCGCGCACAGGGGGCGGCGCAGGCGGATGAGCCTGGGGTTGGTGCTATGGGGGAAGAAGTGCTTCTCGTAGGCGCTCATGATCATGTTGAGCACGTATGCCAGCGCTCCGCCGATCAGAAGGGGCATGGCAGCGCCCAGCAGCGTGCCGATAAAGCCGGACACGGCAGGCCAATAGTGGATGGCCAGATATAAAAGGAAAATGCTCAGCGCAATGCGCAGGCAGCTTTTGAGGGTGATGTTCATGGGTTGTGAGCTCCTCCCTGAAGGAAACAGTTTTACCATTATCATATGTTTTGCAGATATTGACAACGGTTCAAATTGGTATGATAAAGTAAAATTATGTCCGGAATATGAAAAAATCTTTATGTTTGCAAAAAAACGCAGCAGATCGCAAGATCTGCTGCGCATTAAATCATGCCAAAAAGCCCTTGAGGATGGTGTCCTCGGCTTCCTCGGCGGTGAGACCCAGCGTTTCCAGCTTCAAAAGCTGGTCGCCGGCGATCTTGCCGATGGCGGCTTCGTGGATCAGCTGTGCTTCGGGATGGTTGGCGGCAATCTCCGGAATGGAGCGGATCTTGGCCTCACCCATGATGATGGAGTCGCACTGCACATGGCCGAAGCAGGGGGCGTTGCCCACCACACGGGGATAGAACACCTGCACGGATTCATCCTGACCCACACTACGGGAGATGACGCGGCACTTGGCGTCCTCGCCGTTGAGCTCGATCTCCATGTCACTGACGGCTTCCTGTTTGCCGTGGGTCAGCAGACGCTCGGTGACCACGGCCTCGCTGCCCTTTTCGCAGACAAACTTGGTGAACCGCTTGGTGGAGTCGATGCCGCGGATCTGCACCGTATCCATCTGGATGGTGGAGTTTTCGCCCAGATACACGATGGTCTGGGGGTTCATAATGTTCTGGCCCGTCTGGCCGGGGTCATTTTCGCCGTAGTGCTTTTCAGCGTAGCGCACACGGGAGTTTTTGCCCACATAGAAGGTGTGGATACCGTCGTGACGGGACTCGTTGCAGCCGCTGTTGTGAATGCCGCAGCCTGCCACGATCTCCACATCGCAGTCGTCACCGATGAAAAAGTCGTTGTAGACCATTTCTGTGATGCCGGTCTTGCTGATGATGACGGGGATGTAGCACTTTTCGCCCTTCGTGCCGTCCTTGATGCGGATGTCGATACCTTCTTTGTCGGTCTTGGTGGTGATTTCGATAAATTCGGTGCTCCGGCGCGCTTCGCAGCCGCTGTCCTTGCGGATGTTGAAGGCGCCCACAGGCTGACCGGTCAGGTCAGCGATCTGCTCAAGGAGCTTGGCGTCCATTTCGTTGATCATTTCTGTTCCTCCTTACGCAGCACGGGGCAGCCACCCAGAGTGTTGGCCAGGATCAGGGGGAAGATCTCTTCCGTGGTGCCGCGGTTGGCAATGGTGCCGCCGGCCACCACCACGATCTCATCGGCCAGCTGGATGATGCGCTCCTGATGGGAGATGATGATCATCGTGGCATCCTGGCTGCGGTGGATCTGCTCGAAAGTCTCGGTCAGGCGTGCAAAGCTCCACAGGTCGATACCGGCCTCGGGCTCGTCAAAGATCATCAGAGAGCTGTTACGGGCCAGAATGGTGGCGATCTCAATGCGCTTGACCTCACCGCCGGAGAGACTCACGTCTACTTCGCGCTCCAGATAGTCGTTGGCGCACAGACCCACCTTGGTCAGATACTGGCAGCAGCGGTCTTTGCTCAGTTTCTCCTCGCCGGCGGCCAGCAGCAGCAGGTCGTGGACGGTGATGCCCTTAAAACGGGGCGGCTGCTGGAAACCGTAGCTGATGCCCAGCTTGGCACGCTCGGTGATATTCAGATCGGTAACGTCCTGTCCGTTGAACAGCACGCGGCCGGAAGTGGGCTGCACCAGACCCATGATGATCTTGGCCAGCGTGGTCTTGCCGCCGCCGTTGGGGCCGGTAAAGACCACCAGCTTGTTGTCGGGGATGACGATACTGACATCCTTCAAAATGTCCTGCACACCCTCAGGGGTGGTTACGCTGTAACAAATATGTTGTAATTCCAGCATGGACTTGTCCTCCTTGCTATTGGGGTTGTCTATAGTATAATCGTGGCGAAAATAGGAATCTGTTGCCAATGCAACAAAGGGAAACGGGCGCCACGACCAGCATAATGTATATAGTTTAGCAGAAATGATGTCGGAAAGCAACGCCTTATCGCGCTTTTTTCGCCGTTTGCTGAACCTCAGAGGTCCGTGATACATAGTATAGCAAGAGAAAGGAGCGTTCAGTCATGGATCATGGAAAAAATCTGCATGAGGACTATCTGCGCTGCGACAAGGTCTGGCAGCGCGTGGCCCCGGAACTGCAGCCCTATCCGGAAGTGCGCGGTGGGGTGCGGCCGGTGGAAAAGGGTGGGTGCTGCGTGGCACAGCGGAAGGAAGAGACAGACGCGCTGGCGGACTTTATCGAGCACGAACTGGCTGACCGGCGGCTCTATCTGGAACAGATGCGCTGCGCGCCGCCGCAGGCCCGACGGGTGCTGCGGCAGATTGCCGATGAGGAGGGCAAGCATGCCCGACGGCTGATGGGACTTTACTACATCATGGCCGGCCAATGTTACGATCCGGCTGTGCCTGCCGCTGTGGGAGAGCTGCTGCCCTGGTGTGGACTGCTGCGCCGCCGCTACGGCGAGGAGTGCGCCGGCGGCTACGCCTATCAGGCGGCAGCGGAGAAAACGCAGGACGAATGCCTGCGGCGGATTTTGCAGCGGTTTTCCGCCGATGAATACCGCCACGCCGAGATGCTGCTGCGGCTGCTGGAGGGGAATCTGCCGGTGTAACTTGCATTGGCGGCGCGGCGGTGATACAATAGAGGCAACTGCAACGAAGGAGGATACCCATGAAAACGTGCATCACAAGAGAAGCGGCGCTGCAAGCGCTGAAAGAATACAACACCGAAGCCTTTCATATCCAGCACGCCCTGACGGTGGAGGGTGTCATGCGCTGGTACGCTGTGGCGCTGGGCTACGGTGAGGAGGCCGACTTCTGGGCTACCGTGGGTCTGCTGCACGACATCGATTTTGAACTGTGGCCCGACGAGCACTGCCTGAAGGCGCCGGAGCTGCTGGAAAAGGCCGGTTGTGACGCCGACTTTATCCACGCTGTGTGCAGCCACGGCTACGGTCTGTGCTGCGATGTAGCGCCGGAGCACGAGATGGAAAAGGTCCTCTTTGCCGCCGACGAGCTGACCGGCTTGATTGGCGCTGCGGCTCGTATGCGCCCGTCCAAGAGTTGCATGGACATGGAAGTGAGCAGCCTGAAGAAAAAGTTCAAGGACAAAAAGTTTGCCGCCGGCTGCAGCCGTGACGTGATCCGTCAGGGAGCGGAGAATCTGGGCTGGGAGCTGGATGTGCTGATGGAGAAGACCATCGAGGCCATGCGCTCCTGCGAGGAGAGCGTCAACGCTGCCTGCGCTGACCTGTAAAAAAGAACGGAAACGTACCCGACGTTGTCGCAAAATGACAACGTCGGGTATTTTTTGGCACAACGATAACGGAAAGTTGTAGATTTCTTGAGAGAAAGTGGAAAAAGTGGTTGACAATGGAGAGGGTCTCCTCTATAATAAAAAAGAAGTTAGCTGCGGCTAACTAAAATTCAGATCATTGGTTAGCGGATGCTAACTTTTGCGATGAGACGGAGGAAGAAAATGAAAACGCTGAAAGAAGCAAGGGTGGGACAGAGTGTGACGGTGGTTAAGCTCCACGGCGAAGGACCTGTCAGACGCCGCATTATGGATATGGGCATCACCAAAGGCGTGGAGATCTACGTGCGCAAGGTGGCGCCGCTGGGCGATCCGCTGGAGCTGAATGTCCGCGGGTATGAACTGAGTCTGCGCAAAGCCGACGCCGAAATGGTGGAAGTGCAGTGAGCGCAGAAGAGAGGGAAAGAAATATGAACATCAAAATTGCACTTGCCGGCAATCCCAACTGCGGCAAGACGACACTGTTTAACATACTGACCGGCTCCAACCAGTACGTAGGCAACTGGCCCGGCGTCACGGTGGAGAAGAAGGAGGGTAAGCTCCGCGGTTACGAGGACGTGATCATTCAGGACCTGCCGGGTATCTACTCCCTGTCCCCCTATTCGCCGGAGGAAGTGGTGACTCGTGGCTATCTGGTGGATGAGCATCCCGATGCCATCCTCAACATCATCGACGGCACCAACATTGAGCGCAACCTCTATCTCACCACTCAGCTGCTGGATCTGGGTCACCCGGTAGTGGTGGCGGTGAATATGATCGATCTGGTGCGCAAAAACGGTGATCGGATCGATCTGGAGAAGCTGAGCCGCGCCATCGGCTGCCCCTGCGTGGAGATCAGTGCCCTGAAGGGTGAGGGCTGCCTGGAAGCTGCTGAAAAAGCAGTGGAGCTGGGCCGCAGCCATACCCACGGTGACCGTCCCCATGTGTTCGGCGGCAGCGTGGAACATGCGCTGGCACATATTGAAGAATCCATTGAAGGCAAAGTGAAGTCCAATTACCTGCGCTGGTACGCCATCAAGCTCTTTGAGCGCGACGAGATGGTGCGCGCCGAGTTGCAGCTGGATGAGGCGCTGCTGGGTCATCTGGAAAAGCACATCACCGACTGTGAACGGGAGATGGACGACGATGCCGAGAGCATTATTGCTGACCAGCGCTATACGTATATTGGCGCCGTTGTCGGCCGCGCCGTAGTGAAAAAGGCCGGCAAGCACGCCCTGTCTTTGTCCGACCGCATCGACCGCATCGTCACCAACCGCGTGTTGGCGCTGCCGCTTTTTGCCGCCATCATGTTTTTGATGTACGCCATTGCCATGGGCAGTTTCCCCTTCTCCATCGGCACCATGGGCACCGACTGGGCCAACGATGTGCTGTTCGGTGAGTGGGTGCCGAATCTCTTTGACGGTATCCTCTCTGCTCTGGGCGTCAGCGGCTGGCTCTACGGCCTCATTATGGAGGGCATTCTGGCCGGCGTGGGCGCCGTGCTGGGTTTCGTGCCCCAGATTTTGGTGCTGAGCCTTCTTTTGAGCATTCTCGAGGATGTGGGCTATATGTCCCGCGTGGCCTTTATTATGGACCGCATTTTGCGTAAGTTTGGTCTGAGCGGCAAGTCCATCATCCCCATGCTGGTGGCCACCGGCTGCGGCGTGCCGGGCATTCTGGCCAGCCGCACCATCGAGCAGGAAAATGACCGCAAGATCACCGTCATGACCACCGGCTTCATCCCCTGCGGCGCCAAGATGCCCATCATCGGCCTCTTTGCCGGCGCCGTGTTCGGCAATTCTCCGCTGGTGGCGGTGTCCGCCTTCTTCATCGGCATTGCCGCTGTGGTGATCTCCGGTGTGATTTTGAAGAAATTCAAGACCTTTGCCGGTAAGCCTGCGCCCTTTGTCATGGAGCTGCCTGCTTACCACATGCCCTCCGGCCGCAACGTGCTGCGCTCCACGCTGGACCGCGGCTGGGACTTTGTCAAACGCGCAGTGACCATCGTGCTGCTCAGCTCCATCGTGCTGTGGTTCTTGCAGAGCTACGGCTTCGTAGACGGCGTTTTCATGGCCGTGGAGGACAAAAATGCATCGTTGCTGGCCGCCATCGGCAGTGCCATCGCGTGGATCTTCTATCCGCTGGGCTGGATGGGCGAGATGGCCTGGAAGGCCACAGTGGCCACCTTTACGGGTCTGATCGCCAAGGAGCAGGTGGTGATGACTTTCGGCACGCTGTACGATTTCGCCGGTGAACTCAGCGAAAACGGCGATGAGATTTGGGCGCTGGTGGCCGCAGACTTCGGCCCCGTCCGTGCTTACAGCTTTATGATCTTCCAGCTGCTGTGCGCCCCCTGCTTTGCTGCCATCGGCGCCATTCGCCGCGAGATGGGCAGCCGCCGCTGGACACTCATCACGGTGGGTTACATGTGCGCCTTTGCTTACGCCGTATCCCTGATTGTCTATCAGGTGGGCGGCCTTATCGCCGGTGAGGCGGTGTTCTCCGTTTGGACCGTTGTGGCGGCAGGCGTGCTGGCTGCGCTGCTGTGGCTGACGCTGCGCCGCGGCTATCGGGTGAAGTAAATCTTTACAGGGAGGAACGACGATGGGTAATATGATTGTGATAGCAGTGCTGGCTGCCGCCGTTTGGCTGGCGGTGCGGTCGCTGTGCAAGAATAAGAAAAAGGGTGGCTGCAGCGGCAATTGTGGTTCCTGCCGCGGCTGCCATTGAAAAGAGCCCTCCATCGGCTGGTGTATCCGCGGTATCTGTGCCATAGAGCCGCGGCGTAAAGCAGCAGCCGTCAGAAAAACGGCGCAGAAGACTTTCTGCGCCGTTTTTCACGTTGTCCCCTTGACAAAGGAGGAGGGATTTGATATCGTTTTGATATCAAGTAATACTGAAGGAGGATTTTTCCATGGAAGAGAAAGTGTTGAGCGGCAAGAAGATCGGCATGATGGTGCTGCTTTTGTGGCTGATCGTCACGGTGGCCGCCATTGTGGGTTTGATTTTGGGACTTACCGCTGCAGCTTGGGTACTGCCGGTGGTGTGCATCCTCTGGCTGTCTCTGGGCTGGATTTTGCTGCCGGGTCTGAAGGTGCTCAAGCCGCAGGAGGCGCTGGTGCTGACGCTGTTCGGTAAATACGTGGGCACGCTGAAGGGTGAAGGCTTCTACTTTGTCAATCCTTTCTGCTCCGCGGTTAATCCTGCCGCTGCCACCAAGCTCAACCAGAGCGGTGACGTGGATTCCCACGGCAAGGGTGACGGTGTGACGCTGAACCTCAGCGGTCAGGCGGCGGTGGCGGTGGCACCCAGCAAGAAGGTGTCGCTGAAGCTGATGACCCTCAATAATGCCCGTCAGAAGATCAACGACTGTCTCGGTAATCCTGTGGAGATCGGTATTGCCGTGACGTGGCGCGTGGTGGATACGGCGGCTGCTGTGTTCAACGTGGATAACTACAAGGAATATCTCTCCCTGCAGTGCGATGCCGCCCTGCGCAACATCGTGCGCATTTATCCCTACGACGTGGCGCCCAACGTGGATACCACCGGTGACGGTCACGCTGACGAGGGCAGCCTGCGCGGTTCCAGCGAAGTGGTGGCCGAGCGTATCCGCGCCGAGATCCAGAGCAAGGTGGCACAGGCAGGTCTCGAGATCGTGGAGGCCCGTATTACTTACCTTGCTTACGCACCGGAGATTGCCGCCGTCATGCTGCAGCGCCAGCAGGCTTCTGCCATCATCGATGCCCGTAAGATGATCGTGGACGGCGCTGTGGGTATGGTGGAAATGGCGCTGGAGCGCCTGAACGAGGGCGGTATGGTGCAGCTGGACGAGGAGCGCAAGGCCGCCATGGTGTCCAATCTCCTGGTGGTGCTGTGCGGCAACCACGATGCCCAGCCGGTGGTCAACTCCGGCAGCCTCTATTAAGCCTATGGCAGAGATCGGAAAGAAACAGATTCCGCTGCGCCTGTCGCCCAAGCTGTACGCTGCCATTGCCGCTTGGGCAGAGGACGATTTCCGCTCGGTGAACGGCCAGATCGAGTATCTCCTCACCGAGTGCGTGCGCCAGCGGAAAAAGAACGGCAAATACGTCTCCGATGAGATCGACCTGCCCATTGAGCTGGATATCGAATAAACTTTCAAAAAAATGGCAAGCATTTTTTTGAGTTTTGCACCCCGCTGCTGCGCACTCGCTGTGCTCGCACACTTGCGGGGCGAGAAGTGTTTTCCGGCGCGCACATGTCGCTTCGGAAAACGAATTTGATTTTCTTTGCGGCTGCGCCGCAAATTCTGTGAAACAAAGCCCTGCGGCGTGTGCCGCAGGGCTTTTTGCTCTTTATTGCGCTTTTTCCTGCAAAAACTGCAGAAATTCTCTTACGTTTCCATAGGCGGCAGCACTTTTATAGTACACGCACACCACGTATTCCTCGTGGAAATCCGTCACGTCCAGATAGGCGGTGCGCGGATCCGTCTCGGTGTCGCTGCGCTGACGCTCCACACCGATGCCGATACCGGCGGCTACCAGCGTGTTGTAACAGCTGATATCGTTGCTGGACACGGCGATGTTGGGGGTGAATCCGGCCCTGCGGCAGGCGCGCAGCAGGATTTGGGTCATGTTACTCTGTTCGCCCAGTGAGATGAAGTCCTCACTTCGCAGTGACTCCATCGTCAGCTGCTGTCCTACGAGGGGACTGTCGGCTGCTGTTTTCAGCCGCAGCTGCATGCGGTGCAGCGTAAAACAGCGGTAACCCGGATAGGCAGCGCCTTCCCGATCAACAATGATGTCGTACGATTCCGCTGCCGCTTCGGAAAAGTCAAACACCGTGCGAAAACGGATATCGGGATAGCGGCAGCGGAAGGTCACGATGTGGTCGGTAATGTCACGGCGCATAGCCCGCACCAGCATGCGGATCTCCCGGGTATCTGCGTGGGTGGACAGTGCACGGGCCGTACCGTCCAGTCGGGCGAACACCTCCTCCACCGTCTGCAGCAGCCGCTCGCCGTTCTCGTTGAGGGTGATGCGGTTGCTGCTGCGGTCAAACAGGCGGCAGCCCAGCTCCTGCTCCAGCCGCCGCACGGCAGCGGACACGGAGGTGGCTGGAACCAGATACTGTTCCGCCGTGGCGGCAAAGCTGCCCCGTTGGGCGCTCTCCATAAAATAGCGCAGCTGCAAAAGTTCCATGACGCAGACCTCCTTGCGTTTTCCTCAGTATACCCCATCTTAAAAAGTGGTGCAAGGGCATTTCAGCCTATTCTGTACAGTTGGCTTGTGGTGGCGTATGATGGTGGCAGAAAATGACGGAGGTGCTTGCCATGAGTAAGGCAGAAGTTTTGTTTTTGAATAATAAGGCTATGGAGAGGTTGGGTGTGGGCGATATGATGGCCGCCATCACCGATGTGGAGCAGGTCTACCGCCTCAACGACAGCGGTGACGTCATCGCCCCGGGCAAGTGCGTGCTGCGCTGGGGCCAGACGGTGGAGGATGAGAATGTCTTAGGCCGCATCAATGCTATGCCCGGCTACATCGGCGGCAGCTACGACATGGCCGGCATCAAGTGGATCGGCAGCGGACCTATGAACTACCAGAAGGGTCTGCCCCGTGCCAGCGTCACCATGATCCTCAACGACCCTGACACCAAGCTGCCCGTCTGCATCGCTGACGGCACCGAGGTCAGCACCATGCGCACCGGCGCTTCCGGCGGCGTGGCCATCAAGTATCTGTCCAAGTCGGATGCTTCCGTCATGACCATCTGCGGCTGCGGCGCACAGGCGGTGACCCAGTTGGCGGCGGCCCTCCTTGCCCGCCCCACCATCACCACCGTTTACGCCTACGATATCCGCCCCGAGGCGGCAGAGCGCTTTGCCAAAAACGCCATGGCCGCCCACCCCGGTGTGCAGGTCATCCCCACGCAGGATGTGGAGCAAGCGGTGCGTGAAAGCGACATCGTGGACTGCGTGACGCTGGCCTTTGAACCTTTCATCAAAGGCGAGTGGCTCAAACCCGGCTGTTTCGTCATGAACATGGCCGACTTCGAGGTGGACTATGACTGTGTCCGCCGTGCCGGCAAAATCGTGGTGGACTATTGGGAGAGCATCAAGCACCGTATGATCAGCACCGTGGCCCTCATGTGGCGTGACGGTCTGGTGAAGGATGAGGACATCCACGCCGAGATGGGCGAGATCTTGAATGGCAAGAAGCCGGGCCGTGAGAACGAGGAGGAGATCATCTACTTCAACGCTGTGGGCGCCGGCATCATGGATATCGCCGTCACCGCCCGCTGCTATCGCAACGCCATGGAAAAGGGAGACGGTGTGACGCTGCCCTTCTGGGAGGAGTAAAATTGATCAAAAAAGCCCTGCGGCAGTCGCCGTAGGGCTTTTTGATGAAAATCTTTATTCAATGGAGATGATATAGTAGTACACGGGCTGACCGCCGGGAAGGGCGGAAACTTCCGCATCGGCGCAGCGCTGAGAGAAGATCTCGGTGGCGGCGTTGGCGTCGTCCTCGCTGACGCCCTCGCCGTAGAAGGCGGTGACGAACTCGGCGCCCTGCTCTGCGGCCACATCGGCCAGCTTGGAGAGCAGCACGTTGATGTCGCGGTCGGT
>JAZKYM010000050.1:0-21802 GCA_045612165.1 Vescimonas sp. | reverse complement strand
TATGAGTTTTGATTACTCGGCGGGGTAAACAGAAACCTGCTTACGATCCTTGCCCAGACGCTCGAAACGCACCACGCCGTCGGCCTTGGCGAACAGGGTGTCATCGGTGCCGATGCCCACGTTCTTACCGGGGTGGATGTGAGTGCCGCGCTGACGCACCAGGATGTTGCCGGCCAGAACGAACTGACCATCGGCGCGCTTGGGGCCCAGACGCTTGGACTCGGAATCACGGCCGTTCTTGGTGGAACCTACGCCCTTCTTGTGGGCGAAAAACTGCAGACCAATATACAGCATTTTTCAGTACATCCTTTCTATAAGATGATGAAGGGAAGAAAGCGTTACGCTTCCATAACTTCGATGTTGTCCGGATACTCGTCATGGAGCTCGGCCAGATACACCATCAGTCCCGTCAGCAGATTCTGACAGGTGGACTCAGCCGTAGGGGCCAGTCCTCCGGGGAGACGGAAGGAGATCGAGGCGTCAGTCTCATTGACTTTCACCGAGGCACACAGACCCATCACGGTGTTGATGGTTGCATCAACAAGGCGGATGGCGCTGGTGATGGCGGCGCAGACGATGTCGCTGCCTTCTTCATCCCAGCCGCTGTGGCCCACCGCATCAAATCCGATGATACGGCTTTCCTCTGTGAGGAAGGTAATGATCGTCATACTACCTTAGAAAGAGATCTTGTTGATCTCGACCTTGGTGTAGGGCTGACGATGACCCTGACGCTTGTGATAACCCTTCTTGGGGTTGTACTTGAAGATACGGATCTTCTTGCCCTTGCCGTTCTTCACCACGGTAGCTTCCACCTTAGCGCCCTCCACCACGGGAGTGCCGAACTTGGTGTTCTCACCGTCGACGATAGCCAGGACCTGGTCGAAGACCACGGCCTCACCGGCCTCGACATCCAGCTTCTCGATGAACAGAACATCGCCCTCAACGACGTTGTACTGCTTACCACCGGTCACGATAATAGCCTGCATTACTTGTTGCACCTGCCTTTCCTTTATTACGGTCTCGCTGTCGGGGGCGCCCGATCCGTGGGATCGGATCTTGTAACCCATTCAAAGCGGCCTTTCGATTATAACAGCGAGATAGGGGTTTGTCAACTAAAATTCTCTCTTTTTTTGTAAAAAATTGAGGGGGGAGATGAAGAATCAAGACTGTGCAGGAGTTCTTTATTTTTTGATTCCGCACTTTTTAATTTCTCTACGGAAGCTATCGCGGAAGTTCTTTAGATCTTCAAAATGCAGCGACACAAGGCGATAACCGTTACGTTTATATAGCGGCTCTTTCCACAACTTGTAGGATTCATATTGTCCGTTTCCTTCCATTCCCCAGAACTCCACATAAATGTCGTAATCAGGCAAATAAAAGTCGCACAATGCGCTTTGTCCACACGAAGAGAAATACACTTTTCGCTCATACTCAAAGGCAACGCGGTTGGCATAAAGCCATTGTGCAATAAAGAGTTCCGACAGCGAACGAACATACACACCATTGTCACAGCGAAATTCAGCCGGATATTTCCGGCGATGGTCAGTAAAGTTGGTTGTACCTGCGTCGTACGCCGGGACCTTGCTCACCATTGCCTTTTCCCAATCTCCGTGCTGATAAATGGCTACTGCCCACTCAATACGGATATCTGTTCCAAAGGGCGACATGCCATCTTTATCCCATTCGTTGTGGATCTTTTCCAAAATGTCTTTGCGGGCAGGATTTTGTGCATATGTTTTCAGATCATCGCAATAGCGCTTCCAAAAATATTCGCCAATATTCTGCAAAGCGGTTTCTACTGTATACTGTTCTTTCTGATATCGTGGCATACGTTTCGCCCCTTTCTTGCTTAATCATATCATATTTTACTTTATCTGCCAATGCTTTTGGGTATCTTTGTACGCTGCCGCCGCTGACAGGACAAGATAACAGCCTCGCAGGGAGTGCGTGAGCGCATGCGAGGTGATTGCCTTTGAATATTGCGCCCATCCCCACGCAAAAAAGGACGCCTGGCGGCGTCCTTTTCTTTATGCTCACAGTTCCAGCGCGTCGATGAACTTGACCAGCACGCGGTTGAGATCCTTCATGGCGGTGGGGAAGTTGAAGTAGAAGTCGTGATGCTCAAACAGACAGTCCGACACCGACTTGAGAGACATGAACTTCACGCCGTTGCGCATGCACACCTGGGCAATGGCGCAGCCCTCCATCTCGCACAGCAGGGGGTGGAACTTCCCGGCAATGTGGCGCGAGCGCTCGCAGTCCACGCCGAACCAGTCGCCGGTGGCAACCAAACCGGTGCGGTAGGGCATGCCCACTTTGTCCATGGCGGCCTTTGCGCGGTCAAAGTCGGCAGTGGGGAAGTAGGTGCAGTTGACGGTGGAGACGAAACCCTCCTCGTCACCGATGTTGGAGGTGTCAAAGTCGTGCTGCATGAACTGCTCGGCCAGCACCAGATCGCCGATCTCGGCGTGCTCAAAGCAGCCGGCCACACCGGCGTTGAGGATGAGGTCGGGCTGATAGAGGCTGATCATCAGCTGGGTGGCCATGGCGGCATTTACCTTGCCCACGCCGCCGGCGCAGGCGATCACATTGTCACGGATCTGATAAAAGGGCACGCCGGCCACCGTCTGCAGGGGCTGGGCGTTTTCGTTGGTCAGCAGGCTCTCGATTTCGAGGGTCATGGCATAGATCATACCGATAGTCATGGGGAGTATCCTCCTAATAAGCATTTTGTCCATTATACCGCAAGGGAAGGGGCAGTGCAAGGGGGACGGGGAATATCCTGTTTCTATAGGTGCAGACAGAGCCAATGGCTCCCCTTGTCAGGGGAGCTGTCAGCGAAGCTGACTGAGGGGTAGTCCCATGTGCGTCTCTCCCTCAGTCTCGCTGACGCTCGCCAGCTCCCTCATCAGAGGGAGCCTTGAAAAGAACCACCACCTTGCCAAATCCAACCATCGGTGATAAAATAGCCGTAATCATTACCAAAGGAGGGGACGCCATGGTCGTTGCCGGTATCATCTGTGAATTCAATCCCCTCCACAAGGGTCACGCGTGGATGATGGAGGAAGTGCGCCGCTGCGGTGCGGATGCCATCGTGTGCGCCATGAGCGGTAACTTCGTCCAGCGGGGCGAGGCGGCGGTGGCGGACAAGCTGGCCCGTGCCGAGATGGCGGTGCGCTGCGGCGCCGATCTGGTGCTGGAACTGCCCACCCCTTGGGCTGCCAACACGGCGGAGATCTTTGCCCGCGGCGGTGTGGAGCTGCTTCACAAAACCGGCGTGGTGAGCCACCTTGCCTTCGGCAGCGAGTGCGGCGATGCAGACGCCCTTGAAAAGCTGGCGGCGGTGCTGAACAGCGAAAGTTATGAAGAGAACCTCCGGGCTCTACTCAAGGGCGGCGAGAGCTTTGCCGTCTGCCGTCAGAAGGCGGCGGCGCAGATCGTAGGGGAGGAGACGGCGGCGCTGCTGGCCGACCCCAATAATAATTTAGGCGTGGAATACTGCCGTGCCCTTGCCCGTGCGGAGACGCCCATGGGTGTCATCACCGTGCCGCGCAGAGGCGCAGGCCATGACGGCGCGCCGCTGGAGGGCATCGCCTCGGCCAGCCATATCCGCTCGCTGCTGCTGCACGGTCAGACGGAAGAAGCCCTCCGCTTCATGCCCGATGCGGCGGCAGAGGTACTGCGCCGGGAGATGGCGGCAGGCCGCGCACCGGCCACGCTGCATAGCTGTGAACGGGCGGTGCTGAGCAAGCTGCGCAGCATGTCCGAGTCCGACTTTAGCCGCTACGATACCTCCGGCGAGGGGCTGTACCACCGTTTGTATGACGCGGTGCGGCGTCAGACCTCGGTGGAAGCGGTGCTGGAGCAGGCCAAGACAAAGCGCTATACCCACGCACGGCTGCGGCGCATGGTTCTGGCGTCGTGGCTGGAACTGGAAAACGTACCGGATACGGTGCCGTATCTACGGGTGCTGGCCGCCAACGAAACGGGCCGCCAACTGCTGCGTCAAATGCGTGCCGATGGTGCGCCGGTGCTGACGAAGGCGGCAGACGTGGCGGTGCTGGGCCGCGAGGCCGAAGCGCTCTTTACCCGTGAGGCGCAGATGAGCGATCTGTATGCCCTGACATTCCCCGACTTGCAGCAAAGCGCCTGCGGCCGCGACTGGCGGCTGACACCGCTGATGCTGTGAAGGGACAACGCTTTCCATCATAAAAGAATCCTCCCTATGAGAGCATAGGGAGGATTTTTTCGTTTTCAGATGCCGTGCCGTGCGCGCAGCTGCTGCAGCAGCGCCGTGCAGCCTTCGCTGACATCGCGCCACGTGGCGGAAAAGTCGCCGGTGTACCACGGGTCGGCCACGTCGCCAGGGCGGTGGGTGTACTCCAGCAGGCGGCAGATCTTGCCCTCCGCGTCGCCGCCGCAGATGCGGTGCATGTTGCGGATATTGCTGCTGTCCATGCCGATGAGATAGTCAAAGCGGTGGTAATCCGCCTTTTGCAGCTGCCGCGCCCTATGACCGGTGCAGTCGATGCCGTGTTTTTGCAGCTCCCGACGGGCCGGGGGATAGGCGCCGTTGCCCAGCTCCTCGCGGCTGGTGGCGGCAGACTCTATGTGGAAAGCCCACTCCAGCCCTTCTTTTGCCACCAGATCTTTCATAAAATACTCTGCCATCGGGCTGCGGCAGATGTTGCCCAAGCAGACGAAGAGGATGTGGATCATCGGTGTGCTCCCTTATCGGGCCACCGGCTTGCGCAGAGGCAGATGCAGCTTCTTGACCCGGAAGTCCAGCACGAACAAAAACGCCACCACCAGCAGCATGCCGTGGAGAATCACAGCGAACACCTGCGCGGTGAACAAACCGTGGAACAGATACAGTGCCGGGAAGATCATGGAAATGGACGTGACGGGCAGACCGCGGTAATACTTGTTGCTGCCGCTCTCCACCTGCTGGCGCTTGGCCTCCAGCACGTTGAAGAAGGCCAGACGGCACACGGCGCACAGGCAGTACAGGCACACGCAGGCAAGGCCGATGACGCCCTTGACGCCCATGCAGTAGCAAAGATAGGCCGGTGCCACGCCGAAGCTGACCACGTCGCACAGGGAGTCCAGCTGGATGCCGAAAGCCTTTTCATCGTCGGTACGGTTTTTCTTGGTCCGTGCCACAGCGCCGTCAAATCCATCACAGATGCCGGAAATCAGCAGACAGAGGATGGCGGCGGTAAAAGAACCGTGAGATGCCTGCACCATGCCGATGACAGCCGAGACGATGCTGGCATAGGTGAGAAGCACGGTGTAGTCATAGAATCCGATCAGTTTCATGTTTGTTTCTCTCTCTTCCCTAAAAAATATGATACCAAAAATCCTGCAATCAGCAGCAGTGCGGAAACGGCGGTTCTCCCGTTGAACCCCGGCACACAGTTTTCCGTCAGCATGTTGGGGATCATGGACAGGAAAATGCCGAAGATCACACAGTACGTGGCGGTGTAGAACCGGCGGAACAGGGCGCTCATCATCGCGGAGATAGCCACAGCGCCTGCAGCCAGACCCACAGCCATGGGGCCCAGCACCGTCAGATCCACCGCAGCCAGCGCCGCCACATACGCCCGGTACAGACCCAGTGTGGTGAGCAGCACCGCCGGATCCACGCCGGGAATGATGGCGGTGGCCGCCACGGCCACACCCAGCAGCACCGACTGCCACACGGCAGGATCGCTCACCTGTTCAAAGGCGTGGACCTGTCCACCGAAGAGCCACAGGCCCAGCGCGGCTGCCAGCACGATATAGCCGTAATGCCGCGGCAGCAGCCCCTCTTTTTTTACCTCGCGCCACACCATCGGCAGCGTGCCGAGAATCAGCCCGAGAAAGCAGAAGCTGGTGGGCATCTCGTAGCGGTTGATGAAAAAGTTGATGAGCTTGCTGAACATCAGCACACCGGCAACCATACCCAGCACCAGCGGCAGCAGGAACCGCAGGTTCCCACGCACGTCTTTGAAAAAGCCGCTCAAAGCATCCAGCGTCTTGCGATACAGCCCGAAGATGATCAGCAGCACGCTGCCGCTCAGTCCCGGGGAAACGCCGCCGATGCCCACAATGATACCTTTGAAGAATGTTTTCACCGCTTGCCTCCCGAAATGGTGCACCACTGACCGCCTATGGAGTCATCTTGTTGTCAGTATAGCCGATGTTCACAAAAAGTTCAAGAAAAGTTCCCAATATGAACATCAACGATAGTTGACACTTCGACACTTTTTGGGTATGATGTTCATTAATGGCGATGCGATGTTAAAATGTCGTTCAGAAAAAATCGCCCAACCGAAAGGAGTTCCCTATGAACTATCGAATTGTCGCTGACTCGTCTTCCAATGTTTTTGACCTGCCCGGTGCCGACTATGCCCACGTGCCGCTGAAGATCATCAATCAGGGACGCGAATATGTGGATGTACCCGGTCTGGATGTGTTTGGCATGCTGGAGGATCTGAAGGCCAGCCGTGAGGGAAGCTCCACTTCCTGTCCCAACGCCTATGAGTGGCAGGAGGCCTTCGGCGATGCCGAGGGTGTCTTTGCCGTGACCATCACCGGCAACCTCTCCGGCTCCTATGCCGCCGCCTGCGCCGCAGCCGACAGCTATCGCGAAGAATACCCCGAGCGCCGTGTCAGCGTCATTGACACGCTTTCGGTGGGTCCCGAGGCGTGTCTGGTGATGGAGAAGCTCAACGACCTGATCAACATCGGCCTGAGCTTTGACGAGATCGACGCCCGGATCCGCGCCTATCTCAAAACCACACGTCTTGCTTTCTCGCTGGAATCCATTGAGAATCTGGCACGTAACGGCCGGTGCAGCATGGCGGTGGCCAAGCTGGTGGGCGTGATGGGCATCCGCATCGTGGGCCGCGCCAGCGACGAAGGTACGCTGCAGCAGATGCATAAGTGCCGCGGCGAGAAGAAAGCTCTGGCTGCCCTCTTCGAGGAGATGAAGGAACGGGGTTATTGCGGCGGCCGTGTGCAGATCGACCACTGCCTGAATCTGAATGCCGCCATGGCGCTCAAGGAGATGATTTGCGCCGAGTTCTCCGCTGCCGATGTGCACGTCGGCGCCTGCAAGGGTCTTTGCAGCTACTACGCCGAGCAGGGCGGCCTGCTGGTGGGCTATGAGGGCGCGTAACAGAAAAGAAAGAATCATGGGACGGCATGCCTGCGGTATGCCGTCCTTTTTCTGTGGGGCGGCGCAGAGGGCGTAAAGAATTTGTAAAAAAAGTCGTATTTTCTGCTTGTGGCCGGTGCCGTCGTATAGTATACTGCTTACAAGAGACAAAAAAATCGCTTTTTCGCTACATTCCGAAACCGGTGGAGGTTTGATATGAAAATTAAGACGCGCAAAAAAACGTATCAGCAGGTGGCAGCTATGCCGCTGGCGGAGCGTTTGCGCCCCATGAAGCCCCATTTCCTTTTTCGTCTGCTGATCCGGGCGCTGTCCGTTCCGGATTTGATGAGCGCACGGTTCACCTATACCACCGAACGCATGGAGCTGGCCCAAAATCAGCCGTGCCTGATTTTGATGAACCACTCCAGCTTCATCGATTTGAAGATCGCCTCCAGGATCTTTTTCCCCAAGCCCTTCTGCATCGTCTGCACCTCGGACGGCTTCATCGGTAAGAACTGGCTGATGCGGCTGATCGGCTGCATTCCCACCAACAAGTTCGTCACCGATGTCAAACTCATCGGCGATATGCAGTACGCCCTGCGGGAGCTGAATTCCAGCGTGCTGATGTACCCCGAGGCCAGCTATTCTTTCGATGGCCGCGCCACGCCCCTGCCCCGTAAGCTGGGCGTCCTTTTGAAGAAGCTGAAAGTGCCGGTGGTCACCGTGACCACCTCCGGCGCCTTCTCCCGTGAGCCCCTTTATAACTGCCTGCAAAAGCGCAGCAACGTGAAGGTTTCCGCCCATGTGCGCTGCCTGCTGACGCCGGAGGAGATCGCGGAGAAATCGGTGGCGGAGCTGGACGCCATGCTGGATGAGGTCTTTACCTTTGACGGTTTCGCCTGGCAGCGCGACAACGGCGTTATCATCGACTCGCCTACCCGTGCCGACGGCCTCAACCGCATCCTCTACCGCTGTCCCAACTGCGGCGCCGAGAGCCGCATGGAAGGCAAGGGCATCTTCCTCAAGTGCCACGGCTGCGGCAAGGTGTGGGAAATGGACACGCTGGGCCGGCTGCACTCCCCCGGCGGCAAGACGGAATTCACCCATATCCCCGACTGGTGCGACTGGCAGCGTCAGGAAGTGCGGCGCGAACTGGCCGAGGGCCGCTACGCCCTGGATGTGGAGGTGGACATCGGCATGCTGGTGGACCGCCGCGCCATCTACATGGTGGGCTCGGGCCGGCTGCAGCACAGCGCCGAGGGCTTCACCCTCACCGGCTGCGACGGACAGCTCAGCTATACCCAGCCGCCCCTCGCCAGTTACAGTCTCTACGCCGACTACTACTGGTATGAGATCGGCGATGTGATCTGCATCGGCAACAACGAGGCGCTGTACTACTGCTTCCCCAAGGGAGCCGATGTGGTCACCAAGGCGCGCATCGCCACGGAGGAGCTTTACAAGCTGAAAAAAGTCCGACCGGCACGCAAAAAGGCCGAAGCGGCGGCAGAATAAACGCAGTAAACCCGACCTGTGAAGGACAGGTCGGGTTTTTCTCGTCTGTGGGACAGGGCAGCGCCCGTCCGGTTTACGCCTCGTCCAGCTCCACGCGGCAGGAGAACATGCACTCGCCCTCACCGCTGACGCCCTTGGCCAGCACCGTCCGGCCCTCGCGCTGAAGGTGCAGCTGCACCGGGGTACCCTCTATCAGTTCGCGGTGGTAGTCGATCTGCATTTCGCGCACCGTCTCACCGTCGGCAGGCGACAGGGCATCCATCACATAACCGGCATAGCAGGTGTTGTTGATGTGGCCGTTGATGTCCAGCTGGGTATAGCCCGGCACCACGGTGCGGCCTTCGTCTGCGGCGTCGAACTGGGGAACTTTGGCAAGGCGGCCTTCAAAGAACGTGTCGGTGCGGTAGTCCTCACCTTCGGGATATACGTTGGTGGCCGGCAGCACGCGGCGCTTCTCGCTGTGGACGATGACCCACTCGCTGGTGCCGTATACCAGCGGCGTGCCGTCGGGAGACTCGATGCAGTATTCGCGGCGGAAATTGACACGGGCCGGCGGCAGCGGCCAGGTGCGTACACGCACCGTCTCATAGCGCCGCAGCTGACCCACCACGCGGTAGCGCACCTTGGTCAGCACCCAGATGGTCTTATTTGCCATCAGCTGGTGGAAGCCGATGCCCAGCTCGTTGGCGTGGATACCGGCCACGTCCTGAAACAAAGACAAAATAGAAGCCGGATGGATGCGGTCATAGCGGTCAAAATCCGCCGCCCGCAGCTCGTAACTCTTCTCGTATTGCATCATGAGAAAACCCTCACTTTTTCTGTATGTGTTGATTTGAGAACCATCATACCACACAGACCCCACATTTTCCACACCCCAAAACAAAAAACTTTCTGCGATCAACGCCGCCGGAACAGATTTTGCAAAAAGGGTAGCACGTTTGCGTGCAAAAAACGGCCGCGGTGAGGGTATGGGTAGGAGGTGTTTTTATATGGCAAAACGAAAAGGATTTATGATGTATACCGAACTGGCGGAGGCCATTATCAAAATGCCGGCAGAGCAAGTCAAGCAGCTGCTGCTGGATATGTGGACGTACGCCGAAACAGGTCGTGCGCCGGATTACAGTGCCGACTACCCACTGGACATGATCTGGGGCTTGTGCCGCGCCCGACTGGATGCCGACGCCGAGCGCTATGATCAGATGGTTCAGCGGCGCAAGGAGGCAGCCGGCAAGCGCTGGGAGCAGGCAGAGAAAAAGAGCGAGGAGCTGCCGGTCTATCACAGTAAGTATCGCCCCCAACCCATCGCCGCACCCACCGTTGACAAGATGGACAAATATATCAACTTCTGATCAGCGTATGCAAATGGCTGCAATGCATACCAATTGCAGTCTTTTTTATGCTACGTATGCCAACACATCACAACACATCACATCACAACACATCACAACACATCTCATCTCATCTCATCACAACACAACATATCTCATCTTATCTCAATATAGGCCGCGGACCAACACGGTCCGCGGCTTTGCCGCTTTGGGCGGTGGATAAGATATTTTTTCTTTTTTCTTTCTTTATCCGGTAAGAGGAGATGCTGTGGACCATACTTGCTTTTTGCGGTCTGTGTGGTACAATAAGGGAGAAATACAACGGGAGAAGGAGTGGGGGAAAGATGCACATTCCGATTACCCATGACCTGCATATGCACACCCATCTGTCCTTCTGCGGTAAGGACGAGGCTACGGTGGAAAACTATGTGGCGCAGGCTGCCGCGCTGGGACTGACAAAACTGGGCTTCACCGACCACGTGTGGGACAGCGCCGTGCCCGATATGCTTTGGTGGTACTGCCAGACGGATGTGCAGGATGTGGCCCACGTGCTGCAAACGCGCCCACTGCTGGAGCAGTATCGAGGCCGCGGTGTGGAGCTGCTGATGGGCTGCGAGGCAGAGTATGACTACGCCCACCGCGGCGTGGCGCTGACGGAAGCGGCGGCGGAACAGTTCGATTTCATTATCGCCTCCTCCACCCATACCCACAACACCATGCCCAAGACCTTTTACGATCCGCCCCGTCGCCATGCCGAGTTTATGCTGCAGGCCTACGAGGACATGCTGGATGCCCCCGTCAGCCGGTATTTCACCGCCATGGCCCACCCCTTCCATGCCGTGTGCTGTCCTTACGGACACCGGCTGCCTATGGAGGCTATCACGGACGATGAGTACCGCCGCGTCTTTGACAAGACGGCACGAAAGGGCATCGCTGTGGAGATCAACCTCAAGTGCATCGTGGGACACAAGGAAGAGTACGCCCACGATATCGCCGCCCAGCCCCATCTGCACCTGTTCCGTTTGGCCAAGGAGTGCGGCTGCCGCTTTATCTTCGGCACCGACTGCCACTTTCTCAGTGCCCAGCATATGATTCGCCACGCCGACACCGTGGCAGCGCTGTTGGGTCTGACGGAAGACGACCTGCATCCCATCGCGCGGTGAAAGCTCCCGTCTGCTGCGCAGACACTTTGCCCACCTTTGCGCCAGCCGATTCCCGGGCGCCGACACGCCCGCCAATCGGGGCGCTGCCTCGAAAGCGCCTCGCTCCATCCGCCACCGGCGGCGCTTCGGCGCTTTCCCCTTTAGGCAAGGGGGCAAAGAAGAAAAATTCAAAATTCCGTCACGACTTTTCCCTACATTTGGGGTATACTGGAAAAAAACAACACACAGGAGGACGAGCCCCTTGAAAAAACTCTATCAGGCGGTGGACCGCTTCTGCGCCCGCCATCCCCGTTTCGGCATTCCCAATCTGATGCGCGTGATTGTCATCGGCACCGTCTTTATCTATCTGCTGGAGATGTTCGCCGGTTACGAGGCCGTCAGTTTTCTGGCGTTCAATCTGGAGGGTATCAAGCGTCTGGAGCTGTGGCGTCTGGTGACGTTCGTGTTTATGCCCAATGACTCGCGCCCCATCTGGCTGGCCATCAGTCTGTACCTGTACTACTGGATCGGCTCCACGCTGGAGCAGCGCTGGGGTACGGCCCGTTTCAACCTGTACTACATCGGCGGCGTGGTGCTGACCATCATCGGCGCCGTGCTGGCAAGCCTGATCTCCGGTTACCACGGCCTCACCGTGGCAGGTACTTACTACGTGAACCTGTCTTTGTTCCTTGCCTTCGCCGTTTTGTATCCCAACCTGCAGCTGATGGTGTTCTTCGTCATCCCCGTGAAGATGAAGTGGCTGGGCTGGATCGACGGTGCGCTTTTTGCCGCCGGCATCGTGATGAACCTGATGGCCGGCAATATCATCGGCGTGGTGCTGCCCATCGTGGCGCTTTTGAACTTTGCCGTGTTCATCTGGCCGGAGGTGAAGTATCAGGCCGAGCGCGTCCAGTACCGCCACAGCCGCCAGACGGTGCAGTTCAAAAAGGCCGTCCGTCAGCAGCAACAGCATAAGGGCTACCACCACAAGTGCTGCGTCTGCGGCAAGACCGACACGGACTTCCCCGACATGACCTTCCGCTATTGCAGCAAGTGCGCCGGTTACCACTGCTACTGTCAGGACCATATCTTCTCCCACGTGCACTTCACGGAGGAGAACTAACAATTAACAATTAAGAATTAAGAATTACGGGGTGGCCGATGCGCCGCCCCGTTTTTCCACATTTTCTCCCCGTTTCCGGCATTTTCCTCTTGACAAACGGGAAATCCGTGATATTATATTATGCGGTAATTCTCCAAAACTTTATACCTTATCAAGAGTGGTTGAGGGAACGGCCCGATGAAGCCACGGCAACCTGCTTAAAAAAGCAAGGTGCCAAATCCGACGAGTTTGCTGACTTCGACAGATGAGGAGCGCTTTATGCACGATCCGTCGAGTGGCGGGGCGTGCATTTTTGTTTTATGACCATGCTCCGACTTTGGTTGCGAGAAATACCGAAATATATGTAAAAGGAGCATTTTTATTATGGCAAGAAGACTGTTTCCTTCCGAATCTGTTACCGAGGGTCATCCCGACAAAATCTGCGACCAGATCTCCGATGCCGTTCTGGACGCCATCTATGCGCAGGATCCCATGGGCCGCGTGGCCTGTGAGACCACCGTCACCACCGGTTTGGTGTGCGTGATGGGCGAGATCACCACCTCCGCGCTGGTGGACATCCCTGCCATCGCCCGTGAAGTGGTGCGCGAGATCGGCTATGACCGCGCCAAGTACGGTTTTGACTGCGATTCCTGCGCCGTTATCACCACCATCGACAAGCAGTCCCCCGACATCGCCATGGGCGTGGACAAGAGCCTGGAGGCCAAGGAGGCCGGCGAGGCTGAGCTGGACAACGGCGCCGGCGACCAGGGCATGATGTTCGGCTACGCCTGCAACGAGACGGCTGAGCTGATGCCTCTGGCCATTTCTCTGGCTCAGAAGATGGCCAAGCGCCTGAGCGAGGTGCGCAAGGCCGGTCTGGTGGACTATCTGCGTCCCGACGGCAAGACTCAGGTCACCGTGGAATATGACGAGAACAACAAGCCCGTCCGTGTCGATACCGTGGTTCTCTCCACCCAGCACGCCCCCGAGGCCACGCTGGAACAGATCCGCCGCGACATGATCGAGCTGGTGATCCGTCCCACCGTTCCTGCCGAGCTGCTGGATGAGAACACCCGTTTCTTCGTCAACCCCACCGGCCGCTTTGTCATCGGCGGTCCTCAGGGTGACTCCGGCCTGACCGGCCGCAAGATCATCGTGGATACCTACGGCGGCAGCGCTCCCCACGGCGGCGGCGCTTTCTCCGGCAAGGACCCCACCAAGGTGGACCGCAGCGCCGCTTATGCCGCCCGTTGGGTGGCCAAGAACGTGGTGGCCGCCGGCCTCGCCTCCCGTTGCCAGGTGCAGCTGGCCTACGCCATCGGCGTGGCACAGCCCGTCAGCGTGCTGGTGGAGACTTTCGGTACCGGCGTGGTGAGCGATGAGAAGCTGGAAGAGGCCGTGAACAAGGTCTTCGACCTGCGCCCCACCGCCATCATCCGCGATCTGGGCCTGCGCGCTCCCATCTACCGTCCTCTGGCCGCTTACGGCCACATGGGCCGCGAAGATCTGGGCGTGAAGTGGGAGATCACCGACCGCGCCGAGGCTCTGAAGGCCGCGCTGGGCCTGTAAGGCACTTGCAAAGAGCGAGATAATCTGTTATGATGGATGCGCTGTCCTTCGCCGGGCAGCGCATCTTAGCATATCCCCCCGGGTGTGGCCCAGTAATTTTCCACAACCAAATAACCGGGTGTGGCCCAGTTGGTAGGGCGGGTGGTTTGGGACCATCAGGCCGCAGGTTCGAATCCTGTCACTCGGACCACGTCGATGGGACGCAGCTTTTGTGTCCCATCGATGTATTTTTTTGCTCATTTTTACGTCTCAATCCGTAAATCGCCATAGAAAACAGAACTTTTTATAGATGAGCAGCACAGCCATCATCTCAGAAATCTCAATCTTTTCCCATTGCTTTCTGTATGCATCAGATGCACAATCGTGAAAAATAAGAGGTTTCGTGAAAATGAAGTACTTTTGTGAAAAAGATGGGGTTCCGTGAAAAAGAAGTGCTTTCGTGAAAAAGATGATTACGGGAAATTTACTTCTTCCGGCTTATCAATGATAGCTTCATGATGGTTTTCAACTAAATACCGGGGATATTCACCTTTATTGGCAGCTCGCTTTCCCGTAAAATAATTGGACACGTATGTTTTCTGCAATAGTACGTGTCCATAATATTTTTCATTATGCAAGATCCGCCGGATGGTCTCAATCCTCCAATTGGCGCTCCCCCTGGGAGAAAGGATTCCACGGGCCTTTAACTCTCCCGCAATACTCCGCAAGGACATCCCTTGTCGGCGGCAGGCATAAATCAGCCGTACTACCTCTGCCTCCTCCGGAACTGGCTCTAACTCGCCTTCCTCATTCTTGCAATAACCGTAACAGGGAGTATTGGCAAAGGCAGACGTGCCATTTGCAAAACGCGAGCGTATCCCCCAGCAAGTGTTCATACTTTTGACTTCGCTTTCATGCTGGTACACACTGGCATAAATCGTTAGGAGCCGGACCGCTTTGGGGTTATGGAGATATAGCTTTTGCAACTCAAAATACACATCTACCCCCAGCTTCTTCAGTTCATCACATGCCTGCAAAAACTGGAGTGTATTCCGGCCCATGCGGCTGATGGATTTTACCAGTATCAGGTCGATCTTCCCTGCCCGGCAATCCTCCATCATGTGTTGAAAATCCCGCATTTTGAGATTGTGCCGCCCAGATGCTTCATCCGCATATATCCCAACAAACTCCCATGCCGGGTTACTGGCAATCATTTTCTCATAATATGCTCGCTGCGCCTCCAGGCTGTGATGCTGGATCTCCTGCTGTGTACTCACCCGGCAGTAAGCCGCCACCTTCCTGTGAATGATCATCCTCGGCATTGCTATCGCTGGTCGCATTGTAATTTTCATAATAAGGACCTCCTTTTTTCGTTAGCTATGGTATTACCATAAAACCGCGAAATTGGAAGTCCTTTTTATTATTTCTACGTAATCGACAAAGGCTACTTCGGCATAAAAATCATAACAGTTATGTTTTTCTCCATCGTGTTGCATTGGAACAAATCATAGACTATAATACATCCGCAGTATTTTCCGCATTTCTATTAAACTATCGCAGATCTTTGCGAAATAGTCTTGTAAAAACACCTCGCGTATGATATGCTATTTATTATAAATACACGGAGGTGTGTTATGGCTGTTTCGTATAATAAGCTGTGGAAGCTGCTGGTTGATAAAAAGATGAGCAAGGCAGATCTGCGTAAGGTTGCAGATATCGCGCCGAATACCATGACAAAACTTCGCCGGGATGAACCTGTCACACTGGCCATCCTGGGAAAAATCTGCAATGTGTTGGAGTGCGATTACGGTGATATTATGACGTATGTTCCGGATGCGGTTCAAGACCATAATGACTGAGGGGTAATAATATGAAAACAGTTTCGTTTGTTGAGTGGCTGAAATTTTATGCTGGAAAAGACTACCGTGAGCATACCATTAAGTATTACGTCCGTGCATTGGAGAGAGCCCCGGAAGTGTTGGGTGTTACACTCGAGAAACCGATCATCGAGTACACTTCGGTGGATGAGTTTGCTGTGCTCTATGACACCCTAGTTAATGTAGAAGACTACGCAGAGAAAAACAGAAATTATGGTCACGGATCCATAAGTGCGGCATTGGCTGCTTACAAAAAATATGTTCTTTTCCTTGAAAAGATGGTTTCCAAGGGAAGCGAAAAAACGGTCTACTCTCCTGAATGGTTCCATGAACTGGCACAGAGCGAGGAACTGCGTCGATTTGACGAGGAGGCACAGCACCTGCGTCATGTTTTTTTGTCCCAGTTTGGTGTGGAACAAATTTCTGCGCTTTCCGGCAAGGAACTGTTGACCAAATTGTTCTACAGCGATGTTGAGAATAAGGACAACCTCTGCTACACTTTGGAGTTCCGTCCTGACATGCGTGAAATCTTCGGAAGCATCGCCGGCGGCTCTGCATTTAAGTTCGGTCTTTTCTATCATAAAAAGAATCGTTGCTGGACCTCCGGCTCTCCCAGCAAGCATCAGTCGCTTACCGAAGAAGAAGCCATCGAGGTTGCTGCATCTATCCGTGATGCGTTGGTCAAAGGTGCTAAACTGATCGAGGCACATAAGGACTATGATACAGTTGAAGGTTATGAGCAGCTGTATGCAAAGCTGCAGACTATACCGGGCATTGATAACGTGTGGATGCTGAAGTATTACCAGATGTTGTATCCTGACGTCCTGCCCGTTTTTTATGCAAAGGAATTCCAGATTGAAGTTCTCCGCTTCCTCAAACAAGAACCCAGCACGGTTCCCTTTGTTCGCATGGGCCAAATCTCCATGTTTGTCCGCAAATGTGGCATCTCTAGCCCGGTGTTCAGCCAGATCTATTATGATACTTACAAGGCCCTGAACGGCGGTGAAGAAAAAGACGTGGAAGATACAGATTCTGTAGATGCCCTTGCAGATACACAGGATGAATCTGTCCGTTACTGGCTGTATGCGCCCGGTGAAGGCTCCAGTCTGTGGGATGAGTTTTATCGTAAAGGCATCATGGCGATTGGTTGGGGCTATATTGGCGATCTGAGCTTGTTTACAAGCAAAGCTGATATGAAGCAAAAAATGAAGGATCTGCATAACCCGAACCTTACATATATGAATGCAGCCCATGCTACATGGCAGTTTGCCAACGAAATGAAAATCGGTGATGTTATTTTCGTAAAGAAGGGTCGCTCTCAGATTATTGGTCGCGGCGTTATCACATCCGGATATGAATTCGATGGCAGCGTCAGCGGCGAATATAAAAACATTCGCCACGTGAACTGGACCCATAAAGGAGAGTGGCCGCATCCGGATGGACAGGCTGCCATGAAAACGCTCACCGACGTTACCCCGTATACCGATTATGTGGAGAAGTTGTGTGGTTTATTTGTCAGCGAAACAGATGATGACATTGAGGAAGAAATTGTAACATTCCCTGAGTACACAGAAGCGGATTTTCTGTCCGATGTATATATGGACGAGAATGAATATGCGACTTTGGTGGACCTGATCCGTACCAAGAAAAATGTTATCCTCCAGGGTGCACCCGGTGTGGGTAAAACCTTTGCTGCAAAGCGGTTGGCCTATTCCATGATGGGTGTTAAGGATCAGAACCGGGTAATGATGATCCAGTTCCATCAGAGCTACTCCTACGAAGATTTCATTATGGGCTTCCGCCCTTCCGAGACTGGTTTTGAACTAAAGAAGGGTGCCTTCTACAATTTCTGCAAGAAGGCTGAGATCGATAGCGACAATGACTATTTCTTCATCATCGATGAAATCAACCGTGGCAACCTAAGTAAGATCTTCGGCGAACTGTTCATGCTGATCGAGAGCGATAAGCGAGGTATCCAGCTTCAGCTGCTGTATTCTGATGAGAAATTTGCTGTTCCGAAGAATGTGTACATCATCGGTATGATGAATACTGCTGACCGCAGCCTTGCTATGCTGGACTACGCTCTTCGCCGCCGTTTTGCATTTTACGAAATGCGGCCCGGCTTCGAAACGGAAGGATTCCGTGAGTATCGCATGGGTCTGGAAAACGAGAAGTTCGATAAGCTGATCCATTGCGTTGAGAGCCTGAATGCTGTTATCTCTGCGGATGATTCCCTGGGTGACGGCTTCTGCATTGGTCACAGTTACTTCTGTAACTTGACCGCTGAAACCATGACAGACCGGACCCTGTCTGGTATCGTGGAATATGAACTGATTCCCTTGCTGAAGGAATACTGGTTCGATGAGCCGCTGAAAGTAAAAGACTGGACTAACAATCTGAGGAGTGCCATCAAGTGATACCTGTTCAAAATATCTACTATATGCTGGCCTATGCGTTCCAGGTATTGAACGAAAACGGCTACAAGGAGATAGAGACTGAACAATTTAATAACGTTGGCGAACTGTGTGCTGCGATCCTTGCAAAGGGTGTCGCATTGCAGCTGAAGAGAGGACTCGGTAAGGAATACATACCGCAAACCGAGCCCCTGTCCTCGTTACGCGGTAAAATCGACATTGCCGAGTCCATTAAGACGCAATCCATGCTACGAAAGCAGTTGGTCTGCACTTATGATGATTTCACTGTCAACAGCTATATGAACCGGATTCTGAAATCCACCATGGAATTGCTGATCCGCTCTGACATCAGCAAGGCCCGGAAAAAGGAACTTCGGAAGTTGCTGGTATTTTTCGGGGATGTGGAAGCGCTGAATGTCTATGATATTAATTGGCAGCTTCAGTATAACCGTAACAACCAGTCCTACCGTATGCTGATCTCCATTTGTTACTTGGTGGTTAAGGGGCTTCTTCAGAGCAATACTACTGGTAGCACCAAGTTAATGGACTTCCTGGACGAGCAAAGAATGTGCCGCCTGTACGAAAAGTTCATTCTGGAGTATTACCGCAAGGAGCATCCCGAGATCAAAGCCAGCGCATCCCAGATCCCCTGGCAGCTGGATGATGATTTCAGTTCTATGCTGCCTGTAATGCAGACGGATATTATGCTGTCGAAGGGCAATACCGTTTTGATCATCGATGCCAAATATTACGGCCACACTACCCAGGCTCAGTACGGAGTGCATACGCTTCATTCCGGCAATCTGTATCAGGTGTTCACCTATGTCAAAAATAAGGATGCAGAATTCGGCGATAAGCCGCACACGGTATCAGGTATGCTGCTGTATGCCCAGACGGATGAAATCGTACAGCCAAATCACACATATCATATGAGTGGAAACAAAATTACGGTGCGAACGCTCGATTTGAACCAACCTTTTACAGAGATAGCAAAACAGCTAGATATTATTATTAATACTCATTTTGGATAAACCTGTACGGAATTAAAGAACGGTAGTAAATACAATATAGACGGATGTACTGTTTCGTTAGAAAATAACCTTACATATAAAGAAAGAGAGAATACCATGGGAACGATTGTAACAGATATCAAAACCATATACCTAACACAGTACCCAGAGCAGGAAACGATGCTTAAACCTTTCCTAAGTGGATTTGATGTTACATACGCAGAAAAGAAATCCATTAATAATACTGTTATTTATGCTTTTATGTTAAAGCCTGAGCAATTTTTAAGTGACGCATTCGGCATAGATAAAGAAGTTTTATTAGCATATTCTGCGTTTGAAACTTTACAGCCGCGTGCAATACAAGCCGTAAATATGCTTTTCGATATTTTTCCTTTTAGAAACAGAGTGGACTCCCTTAACTGTTTTGTAATATCAAAAGATCCCTCTATTAATGGCTATGCAGGAATAACCAGTTTTGAAGGAGATCAGTCCCGGTCCATTGTTCCCTTTATCTATTCGGATCTTATTGCAAATGCACATGATAATTGGTACATTAGAAACCAACTGAGGAAAAACTTTTACGATGTAGATCTGTTTGGATATACGCTGCCCTTACGCGATGAGTCCTCGTTTTTTGGCCGTCAACAAATAGTCGCACGGTATATAGATGCGATAAAACGTTGCGAAAATCGCGGTATATTCGGTGTGCGAAAAACAGGGAAAACTTCCCTGCTATTTAAGATTGATCGCATAATCAGAGAACAACAACTTGGTTTTGTTTTTTTCTATGACTGCAAATCTCCATCATATAGGAAAATGCATTGGAACGAGTTACTTGGTGAAATCTGTAGTAACATAGCCAAGAGACTGAATATCCCGCTTCGCCCAGAGTTTGATGAAACCAATATAATCAAGAGCTTTCGTTATGTGATCAAGACCGCATCTGATCGCAACAAAAAAGTGGTAATTATGTTCGATGAAATTGAATATATTTCCTTTAAATCTCCCTTAGATACCCATTGGCATACAGAATTTGTCGATTTTTGGCAAACAATTTGGTCAGTTCAAAGTATTCACCGCAACTTGGTGTTTATCCTGTCTGGTGTAAATCCTAGTGTAGCAGAGACGGATACAATTGATGGCATCCAAAATCCCCTGTTTAGCATTGTTCAATCTGAATACTTACAAGGGTTAACCGAAGAAGACGCCCGTACAATGATTCGCACTTTGGGCCGCAGGATGGGATTGAAATTTGAACACGGGTCAGTAAAAATCTTGTTTGATCAATATAATGGACATCCCATGTTGCTACGTCTTGCTTGTAGCTATATCAACCGTCAGTACGATAACCAAAGCAGGCCCATTACTATTGCAGAAGCCGATATTAAAAAGCTTCAAGAAGGAATTGATATCGAACTTGCCTATTATTTTAAGCATGTTGTGTCTGAGATACAAAAGTTCTATCCCGAAGAGTATGAGATGCTAGAATTATTGGCATCTGGCCAAACAACTGACTTTATTGAGTTTTCTGCAGTAGCAGAATACACTAAACATCTATACAGCTATGGTCTGGTGGCAAAAGATGATCATGGTATACCCTTTGTCAAAATGCCTGTAGCCGGTCGTTATGTTGCAATGGAACTTGCAAAAAAAGAGAATAGGAAATCCCTATATAAAATTGTAGATGTTGATAACCGACGGGATTGGGTGACACAACGAATGAAGTCGATTGTTCGCGATATTCGCCAACTGGAGACAGCCATTCGCAGCACGGGAAGCAACAAATTATTCGGAGAGAATTCGTTTCCTGAGGCAGAAAAATTTGCTGCAATTACACCCGTCAAATCCGAAACATCATTTGAAACATTCTTTAATATTTGCAACAGATGCTTTATAGAATCAATCGAAAACTACGGCAAGTCCATTGGTAAAAGCAGTTATTTCTGGAACGAAATAAAAACCACCTACCCTACGTTGCACGCAGTCTTACACAGAGCAAAAGTATATAGACATTCTCAGGATCACCTCGCCCTTAATCCCACTGTTGCTCAAAAATATAAAGAATTTTGGGCCGAGGATACTCAGGGAATAACGGACCCTGATGACCAACGGTTTGTTATTCAACAGAAATTTTTGGAGAGTTTTCTATCTGCGATCCAGGTCGAGCTTGCAGCAATGACGTAAGTTATCACATCTGTATAAGACAATATCCTTCCGTTCACAATTTGTTATCTTTACTTATCGCCGGAGTGATGGTATAGTGCGTTGCTGCAAGGAGGTGCAAGCAATGCCTATAACCAAGAAAAAACAGAAGCGTAAATACAAGCAAAACTGCCGTGTCCCTGGGAGTAATCTCAGAGATGCGGCAGTTTCATTTTTATGAAGGGGGTGTGATACATTGGAAAACATACTCGAATCATTTTGGCGGGAACATTAACCCGCAGGAGCAAAGCACAGAAAAGAACCGGGCGATCAAGGAGCTGCTAGTGCTTATGGGGCGCAATCGGGATAAACTCTGTGAAACCATGACCGCCGAGCAACTGGTGGTGCTTGAAAAATATGATGACTGCATTAATGAAATGAACAGTCTCATCGAGATGGAAGTATTCGCCTATGCATTCCGGCTAGGTGGCAAGCTTATGCTTGCGACCCTACTGGACAGCGCCTCTGGTACTCTCTAATTTGGAATGCTTTTCTAGGGGGCACATCTTTACCCAGGGGGGGTTAA